>JBLIEH010000005.1:0-25973 GCA_047632875.1 Psychromonas sp.
ACTGTAGTATGAGCAGGCACTGCACTTAATACGACACTCCCTGCACCAATTTTGGCACCAATCCCGATTTCAATATTACCAAGCACTTTTGCACCAGCCCCGATCATCACCCCCTGGCGAATTTTAGGGTGGCGATCGCCCCCCACTTTTCCCGTTCCGCCTAAGGTCACCCCTTGTAATAAAGAGACATCATCTTCAATCAAGGCTGTTTCACCAATCACAATACCTGTTGCATGGTCAAACATAATACCTTTACCGATAGTTGCTGCCGGATGAACATCGACACCAAATAGCTCTGAACTGCGATTTTGTAAATATAACGCTAATGTTATGCGATTTTTTTTCCACAGCCAATGCGCAACACGGTGAACTTGAATGGCTTGAAAACCTTTAAGGTAAAGTAAGGGTGTTGAATAATCATTAACCGCAGGATCTCGGTCTTGAACGGCAATAATATCAGCCATTACGGCAATAATGATGCCTGGCGATTTAGTAAATGCTTCTTCAATCACTTCCCGCAACAAAATACCAGGCATAGTCGGGTGATCCAAACGATTAGCCAGCTGGTAACTTAATGCCGACTTTAAACTATGATGGTTTAATATTGTTGAATAAAAAAAGCTCGCTAAAATGGGTTCATCGACAGAATAATGCAGCGCTTCTTCCCTAATTTTGTTCCATAATTTTTGCTGAGTCGCATCCATTAAATAGTATCCTTATCCGGGGTAACTGGCGATGTTTCAAATTGTAATTTGTCGTTCAATTTTTCTTCCTCAACTATCGACAATGGATCCAGGTGGATAAGTATATCTGCGTGAGGGAAATCAGACTCTAACGCCGCCTCTAACTTATCAGCTTTGGTATGCGCTTCTAATAAGCTCTGATTATCATCAAGCTCCAAGTGTAACTGAATGAATTTTGTATTGCCCGATAGTCTGGTCCGTAAGTCATGAACCCCGCGCACCCCCTTCACATGATAAGCAATTTTAACAATTTTCTCTTCATCTGATTTAGGTAGCTGTCTATCCATAAGTGCATCAATTGACAAGTGGCCAATCTGCCATGCGCCATATAAAATATAAAAACTCACCGCAATCGCAAACACGCCATCAGCCCAATACCAGCCAAATCCCGCTAATATAAGCGCCAATAATACCGCGCCATTCATGGCAATATCGGTCCGGTAATGCAATGAATCGGCTCTAATGGCCATGCTGCCTGTTTTTTTCACAATATAGGTTTGAAACACAACCAATACAATAGTGACGATAACAGAGAAAATCATCACTCCAATGCCAACATTTGTCGCGGTGATTTCACGCCCGTTAACCAAAGCAGAGATACCATTAAACATCAGATAAACGGAGGTACCAGAAATGAAGGCGGCTTGTGCAAGCCCGGCAAGACTTTCTGCTTTGCCATGACCAAAACGGTGTTCATCATCGGCAGGTTGAAGTGCTATTTTAATCGCTAACAAATTGATAACAGAGGTTGTAACATCCATCAACGAATCCGTCAAGGTAGCTAAAATACTGGCGGAGCCAGTCATAACCCACGCAACTAATTTAACAATAATGAGCAAAGAGGCGGCGAAAATAGCAGCCCGTCCGGCAAGGTTAACCAAACGGTTGTACTCTTCTTTTTTGATATTGTTGGACAAAAATAATACCTATAATATAACAAAAAAATCAGGCGGTTATTATACCCTACCCATTAATAAATGCGAGTTTCAGAGTTCTGTCAAAGCGTTAAAATACCTAACATGCTCGCGTACATTCATAATGACAACATATTTTAATATTATCAATTTTTGATTTCACCAGATCCGCATGGTCAAAAAAATCAGGTATAATAGAAAGTCTAGTAAATGAATCTGATAACAACTTAAGCTGCGCAAACCACTGCGCGGCTTAAGAGATTTAATACAACAATTGTGTAAAGAAACGTAAATAATCATACAAATGATTGAAAATGTTGTCTAATAGTCAGGCAAATAATATGCATAATGTTCTTACATTCAATTTTTAATTTGGGATGCATTTAAACTTTTCCTAAATATATTTTTACAGTGCTTCTAATTATATTAGACCGAGGCACCGGATAAGGTTACAACATGGAAAAATTACTAATAATAGACGATGATATTGAGCTTGTTTCTTTACTTGCCGAATTTTTGTCTCTCGAGAATTTTGATGTTGAAACAGCGAGCGATGGGGAAGAGGGTTTACAAAAAGCGCTTAACGGCGATTATGAATTGATCTTATTAGATGTCATGATGCCGCGTATGAATGGCTTTGAAATGTTGAAACTATTACGCCAAAAAAGTGACATACCGGTATTAATGCTCACGGCTAAAGGAGAGGATATTAATAAAGTTTCGGGGCTTGAGCTCGGCGCTGATGATTATCTGGCAAAACCATTCAGTGAACGTGAATTAATTGCACGAATTCGAGCCATTTTACGACGCACTCAATATAAAAAGGTTGATCAGGCTGGCAGAATAAACCATCTGGATATTGAACTTTTCCCCGCTCAGCAACAGGCCGTTTGTCAGGGCATTACCATTGAGTTAACCGGCACTGAAATATTGTTATTAGAAAAATTTATTCTTAGCCCGGGCGAGTTATTTTCAAAAGCAGAGCTTAGTGAACAAGTATTAGATAAAAAATTAGAACCTTTTGACCGCAGCATTGATATGCATTTAAGTAACTTAAGACGTAAGTTACCAGAAAGACTTGACGGGCACACTCGGGTTAAAAACTTTAGAGGCCGTGGTTACATGTGGTTAGAGGGGCAATTGAACCTGCAGGGCGTTGTTTGATACTCTATCAAGTATCCACACCCCGGCAGTAGCGATCTCCCTTTAATAAAAGCGGCTGATCTTAACAATTCAAAAAGTAGTTTGGGTATAGCGGATTAATATCAACTCTTACATAGGATGCATTGTGAATTGGAAGCCGATTAACACCTTGTTTATAAAAATATTTTTATCTTTTTGGTTTTTAATCTCCTTATTAACCACAGTGTTAATTTCATTCCCTCTTTTGGATAACAGACAACTTCAGAATGTCACCAGCAGTGATTTAGATGATTTAAATCTGGCTCAGCAAAGTTTGCAAAGGTTCGCCGAACTCCATCCGCAAGCAACGGTCAAAGAATTACTCGAGTATGATCAGGGAACTGATTTTCGTAAGGTCTATTTAACTGATTTTTCGGGAAGTTTCGTCAATAATCATGCCCCTCGGAAAATGCGCCGGTTTATTTTAGATAGTGACTCGGCAGAACAGCCCCAGAAAAAAATCGTTAGAGAGTTAACTTATTTAGGCCCAATCATATTTAATCACAACCAGCAGAGTTACTTACTGTATTTTTCAGCCCCTAACCAAAAAGAATCATTAGAAATGATTGAATGGTTAATTGATAATCCTTTTTTATTACTGCTCACCGCCTTATTTATCAGCACCCCGCTTTGCGCAATACTGGCATGGCATTTAACCCAACCACTTCGCCAACTTCAAGAAGTAGCCAATCAGGTTGCCCAAGGTAAACTGAATACGCCTTTCCCGATCATTAATAATAGTGACGAAATACAAGGGCTTGCAGGTTCGATGCAATTAATGGTTACTTTCTTAAAAAATATGCTCAATAATCAGCAACGCTTACTGAGTGATATTTCCCACGAATTGCGCTCACCTCTGACGCGCTTGGGTCTGGCGCTTGCTATTAGCAAAAAACATTCAGGCACGAGCAAAGAATTTCTTCGTATTGAGCTTGAAACAAAACGCATTGAATCGATGATAAGTGAGATGTTAAACCTTTCACGTATCCAGTTGAATCCCATGCAAAAAGAGGATATTGCCCTTAATGAGTTTTTAGAAGAGCTTTTTTTAGATGCGAAATTTGAAGCAAATGAATATGGGAAAATATTTACTTACCCGCCATTATCAACCCTTAATATCAATCTGTATCCGGAGTTAGCTTACCGCGCTATCGAAAATGTTATTCGCAATGCCATTAAGTATGCGCTGCACAACATAATTGTTGAAATATCAATAAAACCCCATACCATCATTTTGGGTATTAAAAATGATGGACCGCTAATTCCTGAAAATGAGCTGACCAATATTTTCCGCCCTTTTTATCGCTTAAGCGAAGCAAGGGATAGAGGAACAGGCGGGGAAGGTTTGGGTTTGAGTATTGCTGAAAATGCCATGTTTAAACACGGTGGAAAAATTTGGGCGGAAAACGTTGATAATCAGGTCTGTATGCACTTACAATTCCCCCGCTTTGATTAAACACTCAAATCACACAATAATAAAATACGCTTTGCAGCGGATATTCCTGTAATAAGACTAAACAAAGAAGATGGCTACCTACTATGATTGAAATAGCACTGTTTGAACCTGAAATCCCCCCAAACACAGGAAATATTATCCGCCTATGTGCCAACACAGGCTGCATATTACATTTAATTGAACCCTTAGGTTTTGATTTAGACGATAAAAAAGTCCGCAGAGCAGGACTTGACTACCGTGAAATGACCCATGTATATCGCCATAAAGATTACAATGCTTTTTTACAGGCGGTATCAGGCAAAAGAATTTTTGCATGTACAACAAAAACCACCACCTTTCATAGCCAGGCAGATTTCCAAGCGGACGATGTATTACTCTTTGGCCCGGAAACACGTGGATTGCCAAGTAAAATTCTCGATGCTTTACCCCTCGAGCAAAAGCTGCGTATTCCAATGCGGGCTGAAAGTCGCTCAATGAACTTATCCAATGCGGTCTCAGTATTCGTCTACGAAGCCTGGCGGCAGCTCGATTTTGAGGGCGCAGTTTAAAAAACGGCCGTTAGCTGTCGACTAACGGCTTCTTATTTCGCTTGTAAAACTTCCACCAGCATCTGCACCGTTCTATTGCCTCTAAATTCATTGATATCTAAACGGTAAACGCAATATACCTTTTTCACCATAGGATTTGGCCAAAACTCGACATCAATATTAAAGGCGATCGCTTCGATAGTTTTACCTTCGAACTCTAAGGTCATTTTTAAATGTTTGCTGCCCACCAGGCGCTGCTGTAACAGTTTAAATTCGCCATCAAATGAAGGAGCCGGAAAGCCCTGCCCCCAAGGACCCGCATCCCTTAACTCTTGGGCTTGTTCAAGACTAAACTGCTGGCCTTTCAACTGTCCATCACAAAGGATGATATTGTTTAACAGGTCACCGTCGACCTGTTCTTGCAGTACTCTATTGATTGTTTTACTAAACAATTCAAAGTCGGCCTCTTTTAGGGAGAGTCCGGCAGCCATGGCATGCCCGCCGAATTTTAAAATAACACCAGGTATTTGTTTATCCACTAAATCAAGCATATCGCGAATATGTATGCCTGGAATGGAGCGTGCTGATGCTTTAATTTCGTCATTATTAGCCTTGGCAAAGGCAAAGGTAGGACGGTAATACCTTTCTTTAATACGCGATGCCACTAAACCTATCACGCCCTGATGCCATTGCTTTTCAAATAAGCAAATCGCATGGGGGATATTATTTTCATCCAGTGACAAACTGGCTAAGGTTTTTAACGCCTCCTCCTGCATGCCTTGCTCAATCTCACGGCGGGACTGATTTAACGCATCTAATTCATTAGCGAGTATATTTGCTTGCTCAACATTTTCGCATAATAACAACTCAACACCGAAGCTCATTTCATCCAGGCGTCCGGCGGCGTTTAACCTGGGCCCTAATGAAAAACCTAAATCACTCGCGACTAACTGGCCTTGGTTTCTTTTGGCAACGCTGATTAAGGCGCTGATCCCGACCCGGCAAACACCTGCGCGAATACGTGCCAATCCCTGATGGACTAAGGTGCGGTTATTCGCGTCAAGCACGACCACGTCGGCAACCGTCCCTAATGCCACTATATCTAACAATGTTGCTAAATTAGGCGCTTTAAAATGGGTGAAATAGCCTTTATTTTGCATAAAAGCACGTAATGCCAGCATCACGTAAAAAGCGACACCGACACCGGCCAAGTTTTTACTCGGAAAATCACAACCCACTTGATTCGGATTAACTATTGCGTCTGCGTGTGGCGTTTCCGCTCCAGGTAAGTGGTGATCTGTTATTAATAACTTCAGGCCTTTATCTTTAGCATGTTTAGCCCCGGAGAGACTGGAAATGCCATTATCGACTGTCATCAATAATTGTGCTCCCTTGGTAATTGCTAAATCGACGATCTCCGGGCTTAACCCATAACCATAATCAAAACGATTGGGGATAAGATAATCAATATTGGTAAAACCTAAACCGCGTAACGCCAAAATACTAAGAGCAGTACTGGTCGCACCATCTGCGTCAAAATCGCCTACGACTATTATTTTTTGTGAAGATAACAATGCCTGATATAAAAGCTCACAGGCTGCGGTGATCCCTTTCAATTGTTGCGCATGCAGCAGACTTTGCGTGCTGTTATCTAATTCAGTTACGCAGTTAATACCACGATTGATATAAAGCTGAGTCAATAAAGGGGAGCAGGATAAGTTGATCGAAGCCGAATCTAAAACGGTTCGGTTTTTGACTTGAACTCTAGGCATAATGGCTACCAAATGCTGTTGTAAGAGGAGTATAAAGGCGCTCTACTGAGACTTCAATAAACCGCAGGATGCTAAAATAACAGTGCAGTTTATTGAGTAAACTTGACGAAAAATCAAAGGTTTAGTTTTTCTCTAACAGTTGCAGTAAACGCTGGGGGGGAAGATAACCGGGGGCAAGCGTACCATCTTCTAAAATCAAAGCCGGTGTGCCATTGACTCCCAACAAGCGGCCAAGCTGATATTGTTCCTTTACTGTATTTTCACAGGTTTCAAAAGGGATCTCGCGGCGTTTTTTAGCCATATTCATCGCTTCGATGGGCTCAGGAGAGCACCATATTGATACCATGGTCCGGTAGGTTGATGAATCAATGCCCGCACGCGGAAAGGCTAAATAGCGAATAGTAATGCCCAATTCATTATAATTTTTCATTTCTGAATGTAATTTCTGGCAGTAACTGCAGGTCGGATCGGTAAACACAGTGACAACGTGTTTCTCATCGGGCGCTTTAAAAACAATCATGTCTTTTTCAAAGGCGGCTATTTTATCAATATTTTTAACCACCTTTTGCCGGCTTAGTTGGGCTTTTTTCTGTTCCGTAAGATTGACCATCTGATTGTCTATATCGTAAATATTGCCATACAACAAATGTCTTGTATCTTCACTAATATAATAAATATCATCATCGGAGATCACTTCATATAACCCCGCTACTGCTGATTTGTTAATCGCAATAACCGGGATCTTAAGACTGTTCATTTTAATCGTTATTTGCTCAACCACAGAGGGGGGTTCAGACGTCGCGCCAAGGGCAGTAAAACTGCTCAATAATAAAACACCAATAATCCCTGTTTTTGAAAAAATAGTCGCCATAAAAACCTCATGTTGTTGGTGGAATACAGAGAGTCTGCTTAAGGAGTGATTATGCCTAGTCAGCACTGCTTTGTGAATTTTTTAATTTGCCATCAATTAATACTAGCCTAAAGTTATCTGCTTGTTGCGATATAGGGGAACTATAGCCAAATCACTTGAAGATGCATCTTCAAGTGATTTGCTATATTAGTGTACTAGATAGTAGCACACGGGTGATCAGAGATGACGACATTATGACCTTGGATGATGCTCCTGATGAAGATCTTTAAGCCTGTCCTGCGCAATATGGGTATATATTTGTGTTGTAGAAAGATCGCTATGCCCCAACAGCATCTGCACCACACGCAGATCTGCACCATAATTTAATAAGTGCGTCGCAAAGGCATGACGCAGCACATGCGGGGATAAAGCTTCCTTATCTATGCCGCATAATTGCGCATAAAATTTAATGCGATGCCAAAATGTTTGCCGCACCATCACAGTGCCACGACGACTTGGAAATAACACATCGCTGCTCTGACCTTTTAAGAGATCCGGACGCGCTTCCTCGATATATCGCTCCACCCAATAGATAGCTTCTTCTCCTAAGGGGACCAAACGTGTTTTACTTCCCTTCCCGGTGACGCGCACAACACCCTGTTTTAAATTAATTTCTTCCATCGACAGCCCGACTAACTCTGAAACGCGTAAACCCGTAGCGTAGAGGAGCTCCAGCATGGCTTTATCTCGAAATTGAACACTATCGGATAAGTCCGGTGAGGATAATAATCCGTCAACTTCGGATTCTGACAGTGACTTAGGTAAGGGTTTGATTATTTTAGGACTTTCCAGTTTGGCACTGGGATCGTCCTCGCGCATTTTTTCTCGACATAAATATTGATAATAACGGCGTAAGGCACTCATTAAACGCGCCGTTGATGCATTTTTGTATTCTTTCTGTGCATTGAGCCGATAACTGAAATAATCAATGAGATCTAAGGACGAGGCTAAACATAGACTAACGGATTTTGTGGCCAGAAATATTTCAACTAAACGTAAATCGTGACGATATGATGCTAAGGTATTTTGCGACAACCCTCTCTCTAACCATAATGAATCTAAAAATTGATCGATGCTTAATGCTTCCATTAAGACTCCCTTATCTGTAAATTAACACCGTTTTGAATCTATCGGGCGTTATATATGAAAATCGGATTATTTTATGGTTCTAGTACGTGTTATACAGAAATTGCAGCTGAAAAGATTCAAGCGAGTATAGGTGAATCACTGGTTGAGCTATTTAACATAAAAACAACCCCCATTAGCAAGATAAATGATTATGATATTCTTATTTTAGGGATTTCTACTTGGGATTATGGCGAGCTTCAGGAAGATTGGGGAGCACTTTGGGATGAACTTGAAGCACTGAATATCAAAGACAAGATTATCGCTTTATATGGTTTAGGGGATCAAGATGGCTACAGTGAATGGTTTCTTGATGCTGTTGGTATGCTGCATGACAAACTACTCCCGCAGGAGCCTCTTTTTGTCGGTTACTGGCCAACCACAGGTTATGAATTTATCGCTTCAAAAGCACTTTTACCCGATCAACAGCACTTTATGGGATTGGCGCTTGATGAAGACACACAATACGAATTAAGCGATCAACGTATCGACGAATGGTGCCTACAAATTTTACAAGAAATACAGCTCTTAGTTTAATTTTAGTCAACATAACCCCCTGTCTTTCAAGGAATGCAGATTGCTTAAATTTTAACTTTAGCGGTTAAATTTCACACAAAAATAGCTTAAAATGCTTTTTTACTACGACATGGATCGCATCAAGGTTAAAAAACATTAATGCTTTAATTTCAGAATTATCACTATTCTGATCCAGATCAATCAGATTTAAAATGCTTTAGATAAGCTACACAGCATAATAAAAAAAGGTTACATAGGCGCTTAGATTTTTGTTAATGGCTTCCCCTGCTAACCAGATCAATTTTTAACTAATGCTTACTAAAGTAATGGAGCACCAATCTGATGTCGGAAGAAAACCCAAACGCGAGTTATCGCGAGCTACACAAACCAGCAGGAGAGTTCGCCACGCGTTCTGATTATCTAGATCATGAACTGCAAATCATGAAACCACGTCGTTACGCGCTGAACTTACCCGGTCGTGATTTCAATTTTGAATGGGAAGATCTTGTACCGGCCATCGCAGGTACAATAGGTATTATCGCCATGTATTCAGCCGTATCGGCATCCTGGGCAGAAGGGCTAACCGCACGCTGGGCCCATGTTACCCTCGGCTCAGAATTTGCCATTGAAATTGCACGGGTAGAAATGCTTATTCCGGCATTACTTTTTTGTGTTCTTGCCTCAGGTTTTATTAACCCGCGCGCGAATCTTGCCGGTAACCATGGCCCGATGATCCCATTAATTGGTGCGATTGCTTTAGCCGGGGCTCACCCGCTCGCACTGGCCATTTTGCTCGGTTTATTTGGCTTAATACTCAGTTATTTTAAAGGCGGTTCAAAATTAGTAAACTTGACCAGTGACGGAGTTGTAGGAGGCTTATTGGTCTTCCTGGGTTTTGGCGGCACGCTGTCGATGATCAGAGATGTTCAGTCATGGGGTAAAGGGCTTGAGTCCATTGAGCAGGGTATTACAGCGGGCAGCATGGGTTATGTCGGCCTGATCGTTTTAGCCTCCACTGTCATTCTCTATGCCTACCTTGCGAAGATTAATAAACGCTGGTTAGCTATTCCGGCCTGTGCAATAACTGGCCTGGTGATTGCGCTTGTTTTTGGCGCCGGATTTGACCTCACCTTCCAAACAGAGATGGGCTTTCCTAATCTAAACCCGGTCTACTGGTGGGGTAGTACAACTGAGGGTTGGATGCTTGGTCTGCCTAACTTAGAGCACTTTATTGCCTCATTACCCTTTGCTATTTTAGCGGTTGCTATGTGGTCTCCTGATTTCTTAGGGCACCGTATTTTCCAGGAGCTGAACTATCCCAGAGGGACTGAAAAAGTACTCATGGATGTGGATGATACAATGACCATGTGTTCTATCCGCCAAATTGTCGGAACCGCTGTTGGTGGTGGTAATATCACCTCAAGCTGGGGAACCTATATGATCCCGGCGGCTATCGCAAAACGGCCAATTCCAGGTGGCTCAATTATTCTTGGTGTATTGGTCATGATTGTCGCGATTTTGGGTTTCCCAATGGATGTAGCGGTATGGCCTCCCGTGATGAAAATTGCTTTGCTGGTCGGGGTATTTTTACCCCTGCTGGAAGCCGGTATGCAGATGATTAAAGACACAAAAAACGCTCAGTCTGCGGGTATCTGTATCTTTGCAGCAGCAGTTGTTAATCCGGTATTAGCATGGGCACTGACCATGTTTTTAGATAACAACGGATTAATCGGTAATAAAGACCGTGCCAAAACACTCTCTTTCATGGACAAGATGGTTATCCCGGCCGCAGTATTTATTGTCTGTTTAGCGGCAATGCTTGCAGTCGGTATGCTCGAAGGTCAATTCGGTATTCCTGCTCTTCTTTAATACAAAGCATTAGCAAAATAAAAAGGCGACTATTGAAAAATAGTCTCCTTTTTCAGTTACTCAATGACTTAAGCGTGTAAATTAATCACCAAATCTTTTGAAATGCTCTGCAGCGATTTAATTAACTCCCCTTTATTAAAATCATCCCCGGCTGATATTTTGAATTCGCTGGTGAAAACGAGACCCGCTATGTCAGCCCCGCCAAGGCGATGGCATTCCATACTCTCGATTTTAATATCGTTTTCACCTAATACTTCAGAAATATCATTCACTAATCCAAAACGATCTTTAGCATCAACATTCAAAATAAAATGTTTTGATTTATCCTCCGAATGCAAATCTAATTTTGCCGTTTCAACATTAATATGCAGGGCTTTAAATTGATCAATCAACTTATCCACATTGCTCGATGCAATTTCAATTTTTATCAAACCGGCAAAATAATGATCAATATGACTGATCTTACTGTTAAGCCATTTACCACCTAATTCATGAGTTTTTTCCGATAGCACCTTGATTAAATGAGCTTGCTCGGCTCCATGTACTATCACCATAATTTGAACATTCATAAACACCTCCCCGCTGGAAAAACATTAAGGTTAAAACTATAATTAATTGTTAATAAAGACGTTTTTATATTTTTATGATAGCTATAGGTAAACTATAAACTAGGATATCAATAAGGTTAATTTTACTATCCATTCATTATTCATTATTCAGCAAAAATCTAAAAACCCAGACTCCGATCACGTGCAAAAGAAATAAAACTACAAAACAACTCCATTAATGACTGGGAAAAATAAATTAGCAAAATACTGTAATAAAATTACAACTTTGTTTTGTAAATTGATCTAAATCAGTTTGACCAAAGAGAGCATTTGTTAGACTCATCAAATAGGTCGTCAATAGCAGTTTATTTTAGCCAAAAGCAACCAAAAAAATTTACACAGACGTTATTTTTTAGCGTCAAAATATTAACCGGCTGAACAATAAAATAAATATTATCTTATAAAAACCTGACTCTTTTAGAGCAAGTTACTATATTGATATATTTAGGTTTACAGCATTATTCTGGCACTATTTTTATATTAAAACTGAGATATTGCCCCAGATTATGTGATATTGGGATTTTGAATAAAAATTGAATAGAGCAGCTTAATTAGCAGGCATCTACCTGGATTTTTTAGAAAAATTTAAACGAGGTGAGCATTCATTCCAGTTAACCGGACCTAATAATTATTTTGATCCCTGGCATGCTCTATTTGAACCTAGCGCAATACAACCATTTTATAAAAACATTTAATCTTAAACTCTAACTATAATGGAGAATTTTTATGACTAAGCTTAATGAAGAATTTACATCGGCATGGCAGGGCTTTGCTGGTGACCTTTGGAAAAATGAAGTTAATGTTCGTGACTTTATCCAAAAAAACTACACCCCTTTTGAAGGTGATGAAAGTTTCCTAGCGGGTGCAACCCAAGCAACCGACGCACTTTGGGCAAAAGTGATGGAAGGCATCAAACTGGAAAACAGCACCCATGCGCCAGTTGATTTTGATACCGATGTGGTTTCAACTATCACCTCCCACGATGCAGGTTACATCGACCAAGGTCTTGAGACTATTGTCGGTTTACAAACCGAAAAACCGCTAAAACGTGCGATTATTCCTAACGGTGGTATTCGTATGATCGACGGTTCTTGTAAAGTTTATGGTAAAGAGCTCGATCCGACTATCAATAAAATTTACTCTGAATTCCGTAAAACACATAACCAGGGCGTTTTTGATGTTTATACTGGCGATATCCTAAAATGTCGTAAATCGGGTGTTTTAACCGGTTTGCCTGATGCTTACGGCCGTGGTCGTATTATCGGTGATTACCGCCGCGTTGCGCTGTACGGAATTGACTTCCTGATGGCTGACAAAGCCAAGCAGCATAAAAGCTTAGAAAAAGATTTACTTGCCGGAACAACGCTTGAAGATACGCTAAAATTACGTGAAGAGATCTTTGAACAATACCGTGCACTAGCCCAAATCAAAGAAATGGCGGCTAAATACGGCTCTGATATCTCCAACCCTGCGCAAAATGCCAAAGAAGCCATTCAGTGGACTTACTTCGGTTACTTAGCGGCAATCAAATCTCAAAATGGCGCAGCAATGTCATTCGGTCGTACCATGAGTTTCCTTGATATCTTCATCGAAAAAGATATCCAGGCAGGTAAACTTAATGAGACTGATGCACAGGAGCTGATCGATCACTTAGTAATGAAATTACGTATGGTACGTTTCCTGCGTACACCTGAATACGATGATCTGTTTTCTGGTGACCCTATCTGGGCAACGGAATCAATCGGTGGTATGGGTGTTGACGGGCGTACCCTGGTGACCAAAAGCAGCTTCCGTATCCTGCATACACAATACACTATGGGTCCTTCTCCAGAGCCGAACATTACTGTTTTATGGTCTGAATCACTACCTATTAACTTCAAAAAATACTGTGCAAAAGTCTCTATCGATACTTCTTCAATCCAGTATGAAAATGATGACTTGATGCGTAGCGATTTCGACAACGATGATTACGCTATCGCTTGTTGTGTATCACCAATGATTGTTGGTAAACAGATGCAGTTCTTTGGTGCACGCGCCAACCTTGCTAAAACCTTGCTTTACGCAATCAACGGCGGCGTAGATGAAAAATCTAAAGTGCAAGTTGGCCCTAAAAAATTGCCGGCAATTACCTCTGAAATATTAGATTATGATGAAGTGTTCTCTAATCTTAATCACTTTATGGACTGGTTAGCTGAAACCTACGTCACCGCACTTAACTGTATTCATTACATGCATGACAAATACAGCTATGAAGCTTCACTTATGGCACTGCACGATCGTGATGTTGAACGTACTATGGCCTGTGGTATCGCCGGTCTTTCAATTGCAGCCGATTCACTTTCTGCGATCAAGTACGCAAAGGTTAAACCTGTTCGTGATGAAGACGGTATCGCAACTGACTTTGAAATCGAAGGTGATTACCCTAAATTTGGTAACAATGACCCGCGTGTTGATGATATGGCTTGTGATCTGGTTGAACGCTTCATGAAGAAAATTCAATCTCACAAAATGTACCGCAATGCACGTGCGACTCAATCTATCCTTACTATTACCTCTAACGTGGTATACGGTAAGAAAACCGGTAATACACCTGATGGCCGTCGCGCTGGAACACCTTTTGCTCCTGGTGCTAACCCCATGCATGGTCGTGATGAGAAAGGTGCCGTTGCATCATTAACCTCGGTTTCTAAACTGCCCTTTGCCTACGCGCAGGATGGTATTTCATATACTTTCTCTATCGTACCAAATGCATTGGGTAAAACTGACGACTCACAAAAAACAAACTTGGCGGGTCTGATGGACGGTTACTTTAAGCACACCCCTGAAATTGAAGGTGGTCAGCACTTAAACATAAACGTCATGAACCGTGAAATGTTGGTCGATGCAATGGCAAATCCTGAAAAATATCCGCAGTTGACTATCCGTGTTTCTGGTTACGCAGTACGCTTTAACTCGTTAACCAAAGAACAGCAAAACGATGTTATCTCACGTACTTTTACTGCGACCTTATAAAAACACAGATATTCAGGCAAAGCCTTAGTAGTTTGGGTATAGTTTGCCTGCTATAATCGCAAAGGTTTCATCTTAACGGATGAAACCTTTATTTTTATCTACCAAAAAGGTTTATTTAATTTGTTTTTCCGTAAGAGACAAATCAAATAATCTATTTTTAAGGGGCTTATAATGTCAGTCACCGGACGAGTTCATTCTGTTGAAAGTTGTGGTACCGTTGATGGTCCCGGGATCCGTTTTATTATTTTTTTACAGGGCTGTTTAATGCGTTGTAAATATTGTCATAACCGCGATACTTGGGATACAGAAGCCGGTAAAGAGATGAGCGTTGAAGAATTAATGGCTGAGATAGTGCAATATCGCCATTATATGAATGCATCGGGTGGAGGTATTACCATTTCCGGCGGAGAAGCGATGCTGCAACCTGAATTTGTTAAAGCGATGTTTGAAGCCTGCCGTCTGGAGGGGATTCATACCTGTTTAGATACCAATGGCTTTGTACGCCGCATCGATGACACGGTAAAAGGCGTGCTCGATGTCACTGACCTGGTGTTATTGGATATCAAACAGATGGACAATGATAAGCATATCGATTTAACCCACGTAAGTAATAAATATACGCTTGAATTTGCTCAATTTTTAGCCGATCTGAATCAGCCTGTTTATTTGCGTTATGTGGTTTTACCCACTTATACCGATGCAGAAAAAGATGTCCACGCACTGGGTAAATTTATAGCACCGATGAAAAACATCGAAAAAATTGAGCTGTTACCCTACCATGAATTAGGCAAGCATAAATGGACCGCAATGGGTGAAATCTACCCCCTCGAGGGCGTCAAAACGCCAACTCATGATAGTATGGAAAAGATAAAAGAGATTCTTTTACAATACCATGACTGCGTCATCTACTGATTAATAAACCGAGCAGGTAGATTTATCACCTGCTCAAATAGGTCCCCATTATGACTCCTTTTCTTTGCCCGCTTTGCCAAACTAAACTGCAACGCAGCAATAACACCCAAATCTGTGCTAACAATCATCATTTTGATATTGCCAAAGAAGGTTATCTAAACCTGCTGCCGGTGAATGCTAAAAATTCAAAAAATCCGGGTGATAATAAAGAGATGATCAACGCGCGACGTGCTTTTTTAAACAGCGACGGCTATTTGCCATTAGCGGAAAAAGTAAGTGTATTAGTGTCTGAATACTTAGCAGACTACGATCAGGCTCAGATTCTTGATTTAGGTTGCGGTGAAGGTTATTACACTGCACGTATAGCGGCGCAGCTTCCGGAGCAGTTTGTGATTAACGGCTTAGATATTTCCAAAGTAGCCATACGTTATGCGGCTAAACGCTGTAAAAACATCAACTTCTGTGTCGCCAGCGCATACGATGTGCCACTGGCGGATAATAGCTTAGATGCCTTAATCCGAATCTACGCACCGTCACTCGAAAGTGAACTGCAGCGGTTAATCAAACCACAGGGTTACATGATAACGGTCACGCCTGCCCCGCGCCATCTCTACCAGTTACGTGAAAAAATATATGAACGGGTAAATCAGCATGCCGAAGAAAATAAACCCGTGTCTGGTTTTAGCAAAATCCAGCAGATAAATCTAAATTACATGCTCAGCATTAATAACCCTCAAGCAGTGCAGGATTTAATTAATATGACGCCTTTTGCATGGAAGTTTAACCCGCAAAAAATGCAGGATTTATTAGCGGAAAAAACCTGGGAGATTGAATGTGATTTTAATATTGAGGTTTATCAGAAGGAGTAACATACCCAAGCGATCCAAAAGGCGCTCATTGGGGACGAGCTTCTAGCTGCGAACTTCGTAGCGCTCGACTCGCAGCTATTAGCTCATCATTCGTCTGCTAAATTATAACAAAGCTTAAATCAGCTCATGATGCTGTAAAAAATCATCACCGCCTCGTTTAAAGGCTTGCTGCAGTAATTTTGCAAGCTCCAAATAGGAAGGATGCTGAATCAACTCGTTCTCTGTATTTTTTACGCTCAATTTTTGTTTGATTGCCATAAACCAAGGTAATAATCTCTGTGGTAAAAGCTGCTGCGAACGTTTGCCTAACCAGTAAAAACCTTGAATGGGTAAGCCTAATAAAAATAAGACAAAGGTGACGCTTACCATAGGATCAAATAGCGTTGGAAAGGTCACTGTTAAACCTAAGCTAAGAGCAATAAAAGCGGGTGTTATTTTAATTGACAGACGCGTATAAAGTGACACTTTGCTATCAATAAACAAACCATTTAGTGCTCTTTGTTTCGGCCAAGCCTTAAGGTACCGGCCGCCCTCGCGGATAACATCAAAAAATGAATACAAAAAAACCTCAAATTAGTTTATAGATTTTGAAAAAAGTGATAAATGAACATTAGCAGGATTCAATATAAGCATCAAGATAACAACCAACATAAAAACAACACAACAACAATACAACCACAATACAACCACAATACAACCACAATACAACCACAATAATAAAACAAAACCAGCCAACACTTAATTTACATCACAGCACTACAATATAATGATATCTCGATAGTGATGTTAATGTTGATTTAAATCATTTTCTTGCCCGATAGTTGATTGTCATTTAAAGACAGAGGAGTAAACTTTATTCACAATTCTGCGAGCTAAATATCAATGAACAAGGCCTTTTAGGGCTATTGAGCACACTATGAAGCGCGTCAGCGTTGATCGACTAAAATGCTGACATTTCAAAATTTACTGACTGGATTTTTCATGAATAATAAACTTGTACTTGTCCTTAACTGCGGTAGTTCCTCTCTTAAATTTGCTGTTATCAATGCCAATAACGGTGATCAAATAATGAGTGGTCTTGCTGAATGTTTTAATCTTCCCGATGCCCGCATTAAATGGGAAATTTCCGGGAAGAAAAAATCCACTAACCTTCCCTCTCATAGCGCGCATTCAGCAGCAATTTCTTATATCGTTGAAGAGATAATCAAAAAAGAAGACGGGTTAACTGAGCAGTTTGTGGCAATTGGTCACCGTATTGTTCATGGTGGAGAAAAGTTCACTGAGTCTGTTATTATTGATGATGCCGTATTAGAAGGGATCGAAGCGTGCTCATCCCTCGCCCCGCTGCATAACCCGGCACACGCTTTAGGCATTAAAGCCGCACAATGCGCCTTTCCAACGCTCCCTCAAGTTGCCGTCTTTGATACCGCATTCCATCAAACCATGCCCGCGAAAGCATTTATGTATGCCTTACCTGCTAACCTTTACAAAGATAAAGGTATTCGTCGGTACGGTATGCACGGTACAAGTCACCTGTTTGTAAGCCAAGAGGCGGCTAAAATCCTGCATAAACCCGTTCAAGAAATTAATATCATCTCGGCGCATTTAGGTAATGGGGCATCGGTTACTGCTATTAAAAATGGCCAAAGTGTTGATACCAGCATGGGAATGACGCCGCTGGCAGGACTTGTTATGGGTACACGTTGTGGTGATATTGACCCCAGTATCATCGAACATTTAATTACCCGCGAAGGTTACAGCCTGACTGGGGTAATGGATATGCTGCAAAAACAGAGTGGTCTGTTAGGTTTATCCGGCCTATCCAGCGATTGTCGGGTGATTTTAGAAGCGGCTGATGAAGGCCATAAAGGCGCGATCTTGGCGCTGGATGTCTTCTGTTACCGTTTAGCAAAGTATATTGCCTCCTACGCCGTCCCCCTCGGCCGGATCGATGCCATTATTTTTACCGGCGGTATTGGAGAAAACTCTGCGCCCATCCGTAAACAAGTGCTTGATCTATTAACTCTTTTTGGTTTTCAGGTTGATCAACAGAAAAATGCTGCCGCTATTCTTGGTAATAAAGGTATAATTACCGCAGCCGACTCGCCTATCGCGATGGTTATCCCGACAAACGAAGAGTGGGTAATTGCAGAAGATTCTGCTGCGTTGGTTTCTGCGTAATTTAATAGATTCGACCAACAGCGAGTCGATAGCTGCTCGTTGTTAATACTTTTTTTGCTCTAAACTATAAAATATTAGGAATTTTCATGCCCCGTACAATTATGCTCATACCCATTGGTTCTGGTGTTGGTGTTACCTCAGTAAGTCTAGGTATGGTCCGCGCACTGGAACGTCAGGGTGTAGCAGTAAACTTCTTTAAACCGATCGCTCAACCACGTTCTGGCGATACAGGTCCAGAGCGCTCTACGGCAACACTGCGTAATGCTTCAGCGTTGAATCCGCCTGAACCCTTTGCAATGAAATACGCAGAAAACCTGATTTCTTCCGGCAAAACGTCTGACTTATTAGAAAATATCGTTGAACGTTTTCGTCAAGGTACCAAAGAAAGTGATGTGATCATTGTTGAAGGCCTTGTGCCTACGGATAAACATCAGTTTGCCAACGAAATAAACTACAGCATTGCTAAAGCATTAGGCGCAGAGATGGTCTTTGTTACTCATCCAAGTAATGACTCTTCACAGCAATTAAAAGAGCGTATCGAAATTGCGGTCTCCTCTTTTGGTGGTAAAGACAATAAACATATTGCCGGCTGCATTATCAACAAAGTGGGCGCGCCTAGTGATGAAAGTGAGCAGTACCGTCCTGATTTAACTGAAATGTTTGAGGGAGCGCACGACTCGGCCAACAGTAATCTTGAAGTACTGCAAATGTTCAGTAAAAGCCCGTTGCCTATTTTAGGATGTATTCCTTGGAGTTCGGACCTGATTGCCCCCCGCGTAATAGATCTTGCTATCCATTTACATGCTAAAATATTAAACAAAGGTGATATCAAAACTCGCCGTTTACAACGCGTCACATTCTGTGCTCGCTCTATTCCCAATATGCTTGAACATTTCAAAGCCGGATCAATGCTGGTTACCTCTGGCGACCGCAGTGATGTAATCATCGCCGCATGTCTTGCGGTAATGAATGGTATGAAAATTGGTTGTTTATTACTGACCGGTGATTACGACCCCGAAGCAGAGGTCATGAAGTTGTGTGCACGGGCAATGGAATCCGGTTTACCGATTCTATTAATCAGCAGCAACACATGGCAAACCGCTCAGCGCCTGCAAAACTTCAATATGGAAATTCCAATTGATGATATAGAGCGAATTGAAAAGGTACAGGAATACATTGCCGGTCATGTTGATAAACATTGGTTGAAAACATTAACTGGAAATTCAACTTTATCTCGTCGTTTGTCTCCACCGGCATTCCGTTATCATTTAACTGAACTGGCACGTAAAAATAACCAGCGTATTGTTTTGCCTGAAGGTGAAGAACCGCGTACCATTCAAGCAGCCCTTATCTGTGCACAACGTGGTATCGCAAAACCCGTTCTCTTAGGTAACCCGGAAGAGATTCGCCGTATCGCAACACAGCAAGGCATTGTATTAACCGATGATGTAGAAATCATCAATCCTGTTGATGTGATTGAAAATTACGTCGCACCTATGGTTGAACTGCGCAAATCAAAAGGCTTGACAGAAGTTGTTGCCCGTGAACAATTACAAGATACCGTTGTTTTAGGCACTATGATGTTGGCAGAAAATGAAGTGACCGGGCTTGTGTCAGGCGCTATTCACACCACGGCGAACACCATTCGACCCGCGCTGCAACTGATTAAAACAGCCCCTGGAGCAAACTTAGTTTCTTCGATCTTCTTTATGCTCTTACCCGATCAAGTATTAGTTTATGGTGACTGTGCAATCAACCCTGACCCAAGCGCAGAACAACTCGCTGATATCGCGATTCAATCTGCAGATTCAGCGATCGCATTTGGTATTGATCCTAAAGTTGCTATGATCAGCTATTCAACGGGTACTTCCGGTGTCGGCTCCGACGTAGATAAAGTGCGCGAAGCGACTAAAATAGCGCAGCAACGACGTCCTGATCTGCTGATTGATGGCCCGCTACAATATGATGCGGCGGTAATGGAAAATGTAGCAAAAAGCAAAGCGCCAAACAGTCCGGTTGCCGGCAAAGCAACAGTTTTCATCTTCCCGGATTTGAATACCGGTAATACCACTTATAAAGCCGTACAACGTAGTGCCGAGCTGATCAGTATTGGTCCAATGCTTCAGGGTATGCGTAAACCTGTCAATGATTTATCACGTGGCGCATTAGTTGATGATATTGTTTACACTATCGCATTAACCGCTATCCAGGCAACACAAGCCATGGATAAAGCAGCCGCTAAAGTTTAACTCGTCACCAATTATTAATGACCGCAAAAAAGCCCCGATTTGTTTTACAAATCGGGGCTTTTTTATAAACAATTTTCAATCCGAAATCAATGATGATTGCAGCGATTAGTGGCTCTATTTATGCGCAAAAAAAACAGCTCAAACAGGGTATTTATCGAATTTACTTTAGATATCACCTGTCATTCGCACCAACAAACATTTCAATCCACGCTCAGGTTCAATATTGATAAACATTTCAGGCGGGGAGATTTGATCTAAAATAACCGCTTGAGGGCATTCTTCGGCAATAATTTCTCTTAAAAACACTAAATCTAAATCAGGGGAATTCAAACATAACAGCGCAAGCCCGTTTGCATTTAATAAGTCAGGCAAACGGCGGATAATTTTAGGATAATCGCGTTTAATATTGACGCTGCCTTTTTGTAATGACGGAGGATCTGCAATAACAATATCATAGGGCCCAAAGCGTTTCACTTTACCCCAAGACTTAAAAAGATCGTGGGCAAGGTACTTGACCCGGTTGAGATCATGACCATTCAATCTATGATTATCACGCCCTACCGCCAGTGCCGCTTTACTCATATCTAAATTGATAACGCGCTCTGCCCCCCCGGCAATAGCGGCGTTAGAAAAAGCACAGGTATAAGAAAAAAGATTCAAAACAGATTTATTCTTGCTGTTATTTTGTAACCACTGACGGCCATTTTTCATATCTAAAAAAATGCCGTAATTTTGTTTACTGCCTAAATTTATTTTATATTTAAGGTTATTTTCACAAGCAATTAAATCGGTAATAGGCTGACCATATAAAATCTCAGTCGGGGCAAAATCCCGACAGCGGAACTGCACTTGAATGCTCTTAACCGTAAAACCAATCTCGGTCATTTTGTCCAATAACTGATCGCTAAGGACTTGTAAATCTTTTGCTGCCACTTCTTTATATAAAATGATTAAGATTACCGGTGAAAACCAATCGATATTGATGTGTTTAGATTCCGTAAAGTGAAAACCTCGGCCGTGTAATAAACGCTGCATCTCATTTTCTGGTTGGCGGGCAACATCTTGCCAATTAATGTATTCTAATATGTTCATTATTGAGTATCTTGTGATTTGATTGTATGAAAATTTTCTATTTCTTGATCGGAGCTTAATAAAATTGCAAACCAGCGGCCCTCTTCACTATTTTCTAATGCTATTTTAAAAATCATGGTCAAAGGCACAGATAATAGCATGCCTACCATGCCTAATAACCAACCCCAAAAAATTAATGATAGAAAGACCACCAAGGTCGAAAGCCCAAGGCTGCGGCCCATAAACTTAGGCTCAATGAGATTCCCAATAAGCATATTTACGCCAACAAATAAAGCGATCACGCCTGCAGCATGGCCTATACCCAGTTGTAAAAAAGTTAAAATAACCGCTGGTACCGCAGCAATAATTGAGCCTATATTGGGTATATAGTTTAATAAAAAAGCCAGTAAAGCCCATAACACATAAAAATCGACCCCCATCAGCCATAAAACAAAACCGATCATTAAACCTGTCATTAAGCTCATTATCGTTTTTATTGCCATATATTTATTCACTGACTTTAAAAAATGCTCTAAGCGCTTTTCCGTTTTGACCGAGTCACCAAAGGCGACATGCAGTTTTTTGGCAAAACCACTGCCTTCTGAGAGCATAAAAACTACGGTTAATAACAACAGGAATACATTGCCCAACACGCTGCTGAAACTACTCAAGGTACTGGTTACCAGGATCATTATTTTTGCGGGATCAAAGTATTCTCGTACCACGGTCATCGAAATAACAATATTATATTCACTCATTTTAACAATTAACCATTGCAGTTCGACTGCAAATTGAGCTTCATAGACGGGAATTGCTGCTCTAAAACCGTTAACTGCTGCACCAATAACCCCCCCAAAACCAAAAAACATGGCAAAAATAAAGAAGATGACGCAGGCAATAGCGACACCTCGGGGGATTCGACGTGCCGCTAAAAAGTCAATGGCAGGATTACAAATAATAGCAACAAAGAGTGCTAGTAAAAAAGGGACAACAATGGGTGCTGCGACTTTTACGCCGGCAAGCGAGATAACAATCGCAGAAAAAAATATTGCACTGCGCGCAAAGGGGGAGGCATTGGACATACTATCTCTTTATATTGATGTAAGCTAAAGTGACAGCTTATTACCGCGCGCGATGACAAGCAAAGACTTTCCCACTTATAGCCAAAAAACCGAATAAAATTTTCATACCCCCTTTTTATGGTCGCTAAATAACGTTATTGAGGGCCTGTTTATCTGTTGCACTCGAATGTGACCATTCTCACGCTTTTAATATTTTCATAAATCGATTTTTTCTGATCTTGATCAAGACTCTTCATAAATAGGTTTCTATAATCAGTCATAGATTACTCAAAAAGAGTTTTTTACTAAGAAAGTATTCGCCATCGCGATAGCCGTTTTATTAAAACATTTTTAAACTTTTTAATTTTATAAATCTTTAGGAGAAATATTATGACAGTAAGCACTGTTGCTGAACTAGAAGCGCTGATTGCACGCGTTAAAGTAGCACAAGCAGAATATGCAACCTTTTCACAGGAAAAGGTTGATGAAATCTTCCGTGTCGCAGCCCTTAAAGTGTCGACTCACCGTATCGAACTTGCAAAAATGGCTGTTAAAGAAACAGGCATGGGGATCATGGAAGATAAAGTAATTAAAAACCACTTTGCCTCTGAGTTCATCTATAACAGCTACGCAGACACTAAAACGGTTGGTGAATTATCACGTAATGAATCGCTCAATACGGTGACACTTGCTGAGCCTATGGGCATCATCTGCGCCATCATCCCAACAACCAACCCAACTTCAACGGCTATTTTTAAGACCTTAATGGCGCTTAAAACAGGGAATGGTTGTATTGTTGCACCGCATCCGCGGGCTAAAGAATGTACAAACTACGCAGCTCAAGTTGTTTTAGAAGCAGCAGTTTCTGCCGGCGCACCAAAAGATATTATTGGTTGGATTGATACTCCTTCTCTTGAACTCACTAACTTAATCATGAAGCACAACGATACTGCCATCATCCTTGCGACCGGTGGTCCAGGCATGGTTAAAGCAGCATACTCTTCAGGTAATCCTGCAATCGGTGTTGGCGCAGGTAACACGCCTGTTGTTATTGACGAATCAGCTGATATCAAACGCGCTGTCTCTTCAATCCTAATGTCAAAAACATTCGATAACGGTATGATCTGTGCTTCTGAGCAGGCAGTCATCGTTGTTGAATCTAAATATGATGAGTTTAAAGCACGTCTTGAGTCATACGGCGGCTATATGTTAAACCCAGCAGATACCGAAAAAGTGGCTAAAACGATGTTTATCGACGGCGCGCTTAACGCTAAAATCGTCGGTCAATCGGCCTACACTATTGCTAAACTTGCCGGCGTTAAAGTACCCACTTCGACTAAAGTTTTAGTTGGTGAAGGTCTAGAAGTAAGCTACGAGCATATGTTTGCACATGAAAAACTATCGCCAACTTTAGGTCTGTTTAAAGCTAAAAACTATGAAGACGCTGTTCGTCAAGCACAAATCGTTCTTGATATAGGTGGTGTTGGTCACACAGCTGCACTTTACACAGACCAAGATGAAAACTCGGACCGTATTGATGCATTCGGTTTGGCAATGAAAGCCTGTCGTATCGTTATTAACTCACCAACCTCTCACGGTGGTATCGGTGATATCTATAACTTTGGTTTCGCACCTTCAATGACGCTAGGTTGCGGTACTCATAGTGGTAACGCTGTTTCAGAAAACGTAGGTCCTCAACACCTAATCAATACTAAAACAATTGCGAAGCGAGCTGAAAATATGTTATGGCATAAACTACCAAAATCTATCTACTTCCGTCGTGGTTCATTACCTATTGCACTGGCTGATTTAGAAGACAAAAAACGTGCAATGATCGTCACAGACGGTTTCCTGTTTGCTAACGGATATATTGACGAGTTACGTTCAATCCTTGAAAGTAAAGGGATTATGGTTGAAATCTTCCATGAAGTGGAAGCGGATCCTACCCTTGCAATCATCAAAAAAGGTGCAGCAGCCTGTAATGCATTTAACCCTGACGTCATTCTTGCTGTTGGTGGTGGTTCACCCATGGATGCAGCGAAAATCATGTGGGTTCTGTACGAGCACCCTGCAACTGATTTTGAAGATTTAGCAATGCGCTTTATGGATATCCGTAAACGTATCTACAAGTTCCCTAAAATGGGCGTTAAAGCTGAGCTAGTTTGTATCACTACAACATCTGGTACAGGTTCTGAAGTAACACCCTTTGCTGTTGTTACCGACGAAAAAACCGGTAAGAAATACCCACTTGCTGATTACGAGCTAACACCGACCATGGCGATTGTTGATGCTAACTTAGTGATGGATATGCCTAAATCTCTCTGTGCATTCGGTGGTTACGATGCAGTAACACATGCGATGGAAGCTTATGTGTCAATGCTTGCTAACGAATACTCAGATGGCCAGGCACTACAAGCGCTTAAAATGCTTAAAGAGTACCTGCCAAGCTCTTACGCAAATGGTAAACACGATGCAGTTGCACGTGAAAAAGTTCACAATGCGGCAACGATTGCTGGTATCGCGTTTGCTCAGGCATTCCTAGGTGTGTGTCACTCAATGGCGCATAAAATCGGCAATCAATTCCATATTCCACATGGTTTAGCAAATGCATTGTTAATTTCGAATACAATTCGTTTTAATGCGACCAACATGCCAACTAAACAAGGTACTTTCTCACAATACGACCGTCCTAAAGCACGTGCTCGTTACGCAGAAATTGCTGACCATTTAGGTTTCCGTGAAGGTAACACTCAAGCTAAAATTGACGCGCTACTAAACTGGTTAGAAGAGCTTAAAATTGCTTTGAATATTCCACTTTCAATCCAAGCTGCAGGCGTTAACGAAGCTGACTTCCTGGCAGCTGTTGATGATCTAGCGGAACAGGCCTTTGATGACCAATGTACTCCGGCTAACCCACGTTACCCGCTTGTATCTGAGCTTAAAGCAGTACTTACTGCTTCTTACTACGGTAAACCTTACGTTGACATAATGGATGT
>JBLIEH010000006.1:0-23772 GCA_047632875.1 Psychromonas sp.
CCCGAGTAAAAATGGGTAAACAGGGTAAAAAAGGAGATCGTGGTCATCATCCAAGCTTTGAGCAATTGGATCTTAATCATGACGGTTTTTTAGCTAAAGATGAGGTGCGCGGCCGTTTATTGGCTAACTTCGATAAAGTTGACAGTGATGCCAGCGGTACACTTTCAGCCGATGAGTTTAATACCCGAGTAAAAATGGGTAAGCAGGGGCACAAAGGAGATCGTGGATATCGCCCGAGCTTTGAGCAATTGGATCTTAATAGTGATGGCTTGTTAGCCAAAGATGAAGTGCGCGGACGTTTATTTGCGAACTTCGACAGCGTTGACAGCGACGCCAGCGGTACACTCTCTGCCGATGAGTTTAATACTCGAGTAAAAATGGGTAAACAGGGTAAAAAAGGAGAACGTCCTAATCGCCCGAATTTTGAGCAGTTAGACAGCAACGGTGACGGAGTGCTTTCAGCAGAAGAGTTTAATGCAGCGGTTAATAACGGACAAAAAATGGCTAATTAATAATAGCTCGAGACTATCCATACAAAAAGGCGCTGTTCGCGCCTTTTTTATTTTTCGCTATTAATAATATTTTTGAAATGTTTTTCTTTGGTCAGCAAGTAATCAACATCGGGTGGGAAATCTTTGTTTGTTTTGGCGTGTTTCATCATATCGAAGATTTTAAACTCGGTTAACACAGCAAACTTATAGGGGATAAACTCACCATTAGCTTGCCTCGTCGGGTCAAAGTAGAGATCCCCTTTTTTAATGATGGCATGTTCAAGCAAAGGGTCTGCACAGCGGTAACCAAGTACATACCTTTCACCGCGGCGATAGATGACATTCATATAACTGTTGTAAAAACTCTCATTTTCTTTGCTAGTACAGTTTGTTAAAGCCTCTTCATCCATTGCACTGACGGTGATGATTTTGATTTTATCCGCATGAAAATTTAATGCGCTCAATTGCTTGCGAATAGCTGTAGGGGTTAATTCTGTCACTTTAAATACCATCTGGTTAATAAAATCGCCGATATTATACTCTAATATTTATTGAAAAACACTTATACCCAAACTAGATAAAAATGCGATTCAGCGTTTAAATCTTAATCAATCCATAAATAGTGGCAGCTAGGGTTTATAAAAGGGTCATTTTAATTAACAAGGTTTGGTCTTTAACCTGAATTGATTGTAATGAAGATTTAGCCATTTTTTCTTGTGTTTCTTGATCATTAAACAGGTAGAACGGCGAAATTTTAAGCGCCTGTTCTAAGCTTAATTGAGCAATTTTTTTTATATCTGGTATAAAATCCGGTGGTATATTTTCGATGTCTAAAGAGACAATGTTTGGATTAATAAGGTAAAAAGCCCCTTTTTCTACATTGTAAGTGATCATCCCTTTTGCATATGCCCGGCCAGAGCCTTTTATACTTCCAAAGACAGTCAGATCCATATTGGTAAAGACACCAATTTCATCGCTTCCTTCAATTAAATTAACTTGAGAATCGTATATTTTAGCCGAAATATAAGCGGCTTGTCTTTCTATCGGTAGCTGTTTAGTGAGTTTCTCCTGCAACTCCTGCTCAGTTATTTTTAAGGTATAGGGAAGAGCCGTTGCCAATGAAGATAACGTCAATAGACAGATAATAAATATTTTTGGGAGCATTCTTTTTTCCTTATGGCGCTGTGAAAATAACGTTATAGCAGTTAATAACGATTAAAGAAATTTTATTTATTTAATCGCTTAAATATTCTCTAAACCTTTGGATTTTCCCCTCTGCTGTCACCGTCATCCCTTCTTTTTCTAATAACCTCTTTTGATTTATAAAAGCATCACCCTTAAGTGAAATTTTACCCGCTGAACTAACCACTCTAAACCAGGGTAACTTAGTGTTTTTGGGGAGACGAGAAAGGATCTTGCCAACCTGCCGGGAATGATTTGGATAACCGGCAGATTTAGCTAAACGGCCATAGGTCGTCAGTTTTCCGGCGGGCAGGTGAAAAAGTACTGTGAATATATATTGCTCAAATTCTTGCATTTTTCTCCAAAATAAAAAATTAATAGTTATTTCTATAAACAGATGGAGGGTTATAAATGATTGCTTTTATTTGATAGCAAATCCATTAAAGATGTGACCTTGAATGATGCAGGATAAATTAACACTAGCAAGGTTGAACACTTATTTTATGCGTTTGGTATCAGTTAGTCGTTTTTATAACATATTTTGTCCTGAAAGTGATCAATTAGAGCTACTCTCTCGTATTGACAGTGATATCAAGGAGAGTTCGATGAGATTAGCTTTATTCCCGCTGCCGGTTTTTTTACTACCCGAAGGTATAACAAGATTACGCATTTTTGAACCGCGCTATAAAAGACTGGTGGCAGAGTCCATGTCAACGGGTGATGGTTTTGGTTTATGCCTGCCAAAGGATGAGCATAGCCTTTATGAAATTGGCACGCGAGTTGAAATTTATAATTTTGATCAGGATATCAATGGTTTTTTAACCATTGATATCAAGGGGATTGATAGATTTACATTTAAAGATATAAGCTCAGATTTTGACGCTTTACTGCATGCAGATGTGACTCTGCTGGACGGCTGGGAAGCGGTTAAAATGACGCCTAAATATGCGTTTATGCAGGCCCCCTTAAAAGAAGTCTTAACTTCTCAGCCTTTATATGTTGAAGGAGTTAAACAACCAGGATTTAATAATTTAAGTTGGATTTGCCAGCGTTGGTTGGAGGTATTACCGGTGCCTGCGGATAAAAAATACTGGCTTGCGGGGCAAAGTCGGCTAGATCCTACTATTGATTTTATCCGTGAAGTGATTAAGTAGCCGCTGCTGACTAAAATTATTATTTAATGATCTAATCTCAACTTTCTGTCGTATAGGGGTATAGGCAGATAAGTTCGTCCTATAATGTTGGGAGTATATAAAATATGCCAGTTAGGATAGCTCATCACGAGACGGACATACCATTGAAGAATATAAAATTTAATTCACTAGATGCTCAGCAATTACAACTAAATTTGTGGTTAAAACTGGTTGCAAATGAGCAGGATAAAGAAGCCTTTTCTGAATTGTTCAAATGGTTTGCACCTAGAATTCGTGCCCATGGTCTGCAACGTTTTAAACAAGAAGCACTGGCAATGGATTTGGTACAAGAGACGATGTTATTAGTGTGGCGAAAAGCCGTTTTGTTTAATGCTGACAAAGGTAAAGCCAGTACCTGGATTTACACGCTAATGCGTAACCACTGTTTTGATATGCTGCGCAAAAAACAAACTCAGAAAGAAGATTCTATCAGTGATGATCTTTGGCCGATGACTGATGAGCAAGTAATTGATGATAAAGGGGATTATTTACAGAAACGTTTATTATTAAGCCATCTTGGCAGTTTGCCATTAGACCAAAAACAAGTGGTTGAAGCTATCTATTTACAGGAAATGACGCAACAGGAATTAGCCATTCATCTTGATCTTCCATTAGGAACGGTTAAATCCCGGCTTCGATTGGCGATATCAAAGTTAAAATCAAAATTGGAGGCAGATCTTGATTAAATATCACCCTACCCAAGCATTATTAGTCAGCCACAGCGCAGCACAGCTCCCGCTGTCGTTATCAATTGCGGTAAGTGCCCACCTTGAAATGTGTCCTCAATGCGGATCTCTTGTTAGACAAATTACCGAGCAACAATCAGCGCTGTTTGACGCACAGGATGTCTCGGAGAAAATTAATTTTTCTAATATGCTCGAGAATATTTTTGAGCATAAACCTGAATTGCCGACTAAGCCCCAAAAAACAGCGGTTAATAGCATTTTTGTTGCCGGGACTCAGTATCAATTACCGCGGGCATTTACCCATTTTGCAGATCTCAAATGGTCTTCTTTTGGTGTTATAAGCCGTGCGCGGGTGGTTAAGGATGCAGACAATGTTCGTGCCAGTTTGTTGCATATTGACAAAAATGGAACCATCCCGTGCCATACCCATAAAGGTTATGAGCTGACGCTGTTATTAGCGGGGGCTTTTGCAGATGAATACGGGGCTTATAACAAAGGCGATTTCATCTGGCTGGATAATACCGTTGAACATACTCCTTATACTCAAGAAGGGTGTCTTTGTTACGCGGTTCAGGACGCGCCGCTGCGTTTTGTCGCAGGCATAAGCAAAGCACTTAATCCGCTTGGTCAATTAATTTATTAAAGATAAACAGGATAGAAATATGTTTCAGTTTTCAGATGAAAAAATTCAAGTGGGTATCAGCAGTTGCTTAATTGGCAACAAAGTCCGTTTTGACGGCGGGCATAAGCAGAGTTCATATTGCACTAAAGTCTTGTCTAATTATTTTGAATTCCAGCCTATCTGTCCGGAAATGGCCATTGGCTTAGGGGCGCCTCGAAAAGCGATTCGCTTGATTAAGGATGTCGATCGGATTCGTGTTATTGCCAGTGACGGTAGTTTTGAAGTCACTGACAAATTAACTGAGTTTGGCGAAAAAACCAGTCCTTTATTAACCCCAATGAGCGGTTATATCTTCTGCGCTAAATCACCCACTTGCGGTATGGAGCGGGTCACCCTTTATAAACAGGGCAGCAACCAGGGGAATCGTGATGGAGTTGGGGTGTTTGCTGCCAAAGTAATGGCGGATCATCCTCTGCTGCCGGTCGAAGAAGATGGCCGTTTAAACGATCTGTTATTACGGGAAAATTTTATAACCCGGGTTTTTGCTTACCATAAATGGCAATCATTAGTGGCAGGCGGTTTAACCATGGGCAAACTTATTCAGTTTCATGCCGAGCATAAATACTTATTAATGGCCCATAATGCCAAGCTTTATTATAAATTAGGCCCACTATTAGGCGGCAGTAAAGAAGCCATTGAAGTGATCGCAAAACAGTACATTGAGGGCTTTATGGCGACCCTTAAAACCTTACCTAATCGTAAAAGTCACACTAATACATTAGCGCATTTGCAGGGCTACTTTAAGCGTGTCCTTAACAGTGCTCAGCGTGTGGATTTAGCCGATAACATTGATAAATATCGTAAAGGTTTGTTACCGCTAATGGTTCCGATCACTTTAATTACGCATTATCTTACTTTATATCCGGATCCTTATTTACAGCAGCAGGTTTACCTGCGCCCTCATCCCGAAGAATTAAAACTGCGCTATTCGCATTAACAAAATATTTTATTGTAAAGGATAACAAAGATGCAGTTGGTGTGGTTTCGTAACGATTTACGTACGTCCGATAATTCGGCTTTATATTATGCTTGTTTAAAAGGCCCCGTAACGGGTCTTTATTTTGTCACTCCCGGGCAGTGGAAAAGTCATAACTTAGCACCTATTCAAGCTGATTTTATTGAGCATAATTTAAAGATTTTGAGCACCGAGTTAGGCGCATTAGGTATCCCCTTGTTAATCGAAGAGGTCGCCGATTTTTCCTGCATTCCTGATCGACTTAAGGAAATCCAAAAAGCGCAGCATATTGAAGCTATTCATGCCAATGAAGAGCCCGAAATTAATGAAAAAAAGCGCGATCAAACGGTCAAAAAATCCGGCCTACCTTTAATACTCTATCAATGTGATTGTATTTTACAAGCGGGCAGCGTAGTCACCCTACAAGGTGATATGTATAAAGTATTCAGCGCATTTAGAAATGCCTGGATGAAAAAAATAAAACAGACAGACATCAGACCATTACCTCAACCCGCGGCTCAAGCATCCTCCTTAGATGTTAATCGGGCGCAAAATATAAGACTTAATTATGATAAAAAATCCAGCCATGCCTGGCCCGCTGGCGAGCACGCAGCGTTGCATCGTTTACGGCATTTTTTATTAGAGGATATAGAGGATTACCATCATCACAGAGATATTCCCTCCTTGGATGGCACATCGGGGTTATCCGCTTATTTAAGGCTCGGGGTGATCAGTGCAAGGCGCTGTGTGTATGAGGTACTGGCCGCTTTTCCCTATGCCTTAGATGCTCAGGAATCTGGTGTTTTTAGCTGGTTAAATGAAATTGTTTGGCGTGAATTTTATCGCCATATCATGATCCTCAATCCGCAACTATGTAAAGGGCAAAATTTCAATAAACTGGCGGATAATATCATTTGGAGCAATAACCGCGAAGACTTTAAAGCCTGGTGCGAAGGGCGCACGGGCTATGGGCTGGTGGATGCTGCTATGCGTCAGTTAAATGAAACGGGCTGGATGCATAACCGCTTAAGGATGGTGACGGCCAGTTTTTTAACTAAACATTTACTGATCGATTGGCGTTGGGGTGAGGCTTATTTTATGGAAAACTTAATAGACGGTGATTTGGCGTCCAATAACGGTGGCTGGCAGTGGGCTGCAAGTACAGGTTGTGATGCGCAACCCTATTTTAGAATTTTTAATCCTATTATACAGAGCCAAAAGTTTGATCCAAAGGGACTGTTCATCCGTAAGTATGTCAAAGAACTCAATGAATGTGATAACAAAAAAATTCATGTTCCGGTAAACGCAATAGTTGAACACAAGCAAGCAAGATTAAATGCGTTAGACAGATATTCGGTATTAAAAAAGGGTTAATAATGACAACTGCAGTGGTTGATGATTTTTGTCGTATTTATCAAGGGTTAGATAAGAATAATCTAACCCAGTTGGGGCTTGTTTACAGTGAAAATATAAATTTCATTGATGCCTTGCATAACCTTAAAGGGTTAGATCAATTAACTGCGTATTTTAGCCATCTTTATGCGAATCTTCTTTACTGCAATTTTACCATTGAGGAGGTGATTCAGGAGGAAGGCAAGGCTTCTATTATTTGGACGATGCAATATGCGCATCCAAAAATCAATAAGGGTAAACCTATTTGGGTGAACGGTTGTTCGCTCCTTAAATTTAATCAGAAAATTTATTACCACCGGGATTTTCTTGATATGGGGCAAATGCTGTACGAGCAACTCCCCTTATTAGGGGGTCTTATTCGAGTGGTTAAAAAGCGGGTTGCTTCATGAAACGTATATTGATTACAGGCGCCACCTCCGGCATTGGAAAAGCCTTGTGTTTGCTTTATCAAAAGCAAGGTTATGCCGTTATTGCCTGTGGTCGTAATCAACAAGCATTAGATGAAATGGGTCGTCTAAAGTTGTATGAGCAACTGCCTTTATTAGGCAGTCTTATTCGAGTGGTTAAAAAGCGGGTTGCTTCATGAAACGTATATTAATTGCAGGCGCGACCTCCGGCATTGGAAAAGCCTTGTGTTTGCTTTATCAAAAGCAAGGTTATGCCGTTATTGCCTGTGGTCGTAATCAACAAGCATTAGATGAAATGGGTCGTCTAAAGTTGTATGAGCATCTACCTTTGCTGGGCGGTCTCATCCGAGCGGTTAAAAATAGGGCTGCTTTATGAAACGTATCTTAATTACAGGCGCCACCTCCGGCATTGGAAAAGCCTTGTGTTTGCTTTATCAGAAACAAAATTATGCCGTTATTGCCTGTGGTCGTAATCAACAAGCATTAGATGAAATTGGCGCTTTAAAAAATGTCTTAACATTACGCTTTGATATCAGCGATAAAGAGCAAGTCAGAGAGGCTCTGACGACACTGCCTGAGTTAGATCTGGTTATTTTAAATGCGGGTAGCTGCGAATATATCAATGATGCCAAAAATTTTGATGGGGATCTCTTTGCGCGCGTTATTACCACCAATTTAATTGCTTTGGGCTATTGTTTACAAGCAGTGCTCCCGAAAATAAAAAAGGGCGGACAATTAGCTTTAATGGGCTCAAGCGCAAGTTATTTACCTTTTTCCCGTGCTGAAGCTTATGGGGCGAGCAAAGCGGGAGTTGCTTATTTAGCTAAAACCTTAGCCATGGATCTTGTTGAAGATGAAATCAGTGTTTGCCTGATTAATCCCGGTTTTGTGAAAACGCCCTTAACGGACAAAAATGCTTTTTCCATGCCGATGCTGATCACTGCCGAAAGGGCTGCTGAATATATTTTCAATGGATTGCTTAAGGGTAAAAGAGAGATCCACTTTCCTGCTATTTTCACTTTTACGCTGAAAATATTCGCCTGCCTTCCTGAGTCAGTTTGGTCTTTCATTTCGACAAGGATGATTAACAAATGAAAAAAATAGCCATTATAGGCAGTGGTATTTCAGGACTCACCTGTGCGCATCTGTTACATCAACAATATGATATCTGTGTTTTTGAAGCCGGGAATTATATCGGCGGACATACGGCAACAAAAGAGTTTCACTATCAGGGAAAAAAGTGGCGGCTTGATACCGGTTTTATTGTTTTTAATAATAGAACCTATCCAAATTTCGAAAAATTGATGGCAAAAATTGGCATCGATAGAGTTGCGACTGAAATGAGCTTTAGTATTAAAAATGAAGATACCGGGCTGGAATATAATGGCAGTAATTTAAACGGTTTATTTGCTCAACGGACTAACTTGTTTAATCTTAAATTTCTTAAACTGATTAAAGAGATCCTGCGCTTTAATAAATTATGCCAATCAGCTTGGGAAAATAAAACACTGGATGATCAGCTAAGCTTAGGGTGTTTTTTGGATCAACAAGGGTTTAGTGAATATTTTCGTTCACATTATATATTACCCATGGGCGCTGCTATTTGGTCTGCCAGCCTGCAGGATATGGCAGATTTTCCGCTGTATTTCTTTGTGCGGTTTTTTTACAACCACGGGTTATTAACGATTAATGACCGTCCGCAATGGTATGTGGTTCCTAATGGTTCCGATTCTTATATAAAACCACTGATTAAAGGTTTTGAAGCGCAAATACAGCTTAATACGGCGGTCTCTGAAATTGTCCGTGAGAAGGGCTATATTAAATTAAAAATAGCGCAGGGCGATTGGCAACGTTTCGATGAGGTGATTTTGGCATGTCACAGCGATCAAGCTATGTCCATACTCAAAGACTTAAGTCCAGATGAACAGAATATCCTGGGCAAAATGGCTTATCAAAAAAATGAGGTCGTTTTACATACCGATATAAACATGCTGCCGAAAAAGCAACGGGCTTGGGCAGCATGGAATTATCACTTGAACAGTGATAACAAGCGACCCGTTGCGGTGACTTATAATATGAATATATTGCAAAATTTACCTGCCGATGCGCCACTCTTTTGCGTCACCCTAAATCAAACTGAGTCGATAGAGGCCGATAAAATTTTAGAACGGTTTAACTATTCACATCCGGTTTTTAACCGGGCTTCTATCGAGGCGCAACAAAAGAGATTGAATATTTGCGGGCAAAATAACACCCATTTTGCCGGTGCATATTGGTACAACGGTTTTCATGAAGATGGTGTCAATAGTGCGCTTGATGTCTGCCGCCGTTTTGGCGTTTCTCTTTGAACGGGTTAATAAGTGGAGTCTTTAATGGAAAAGCTTAACTCTTGTATTTATGTTGGTGAAGTCAGTCACAAACGCTTTACGCCACGTGAACATCATTTTTGCTACAAGCTGTTTTTTTTGGCGATTGATCTTGATGAGATGGAAAAGCTCAGTGCACTTGGCCGGTGGTTTAAGTGGGACAAATTTGCCCCTTTAAGTTTTCGCTCGAGAGATTATTTACAGCAAAAAAACACTATTAATAAACAACTTGTTTGGCAAAAGGTCGCGCAGTTAGGCGGAGAGGATTTAGCCGGCCGGGTTCTGTTTATTGGACAGATGCGCTGTTTTGGGCTGTATTTTAGTCCGATCAATTTATATTACTGTTACCGGAAAAATAACCAATTAAGTTATTTATTAGCGGAAGTCAGCAATACCCCTTGGAATGAAAGACACTACTACCTTATTGATATAAATAGCGATTTAATCAGTGATAAAGCATTTTCGGTGTCTCCTTTTATGGATTTAGAGATGCACTACCATTGGCACATTAAAGCTCCCGCAGAGCAGTTGAGTTTGTTTATTGAAAACCACGGTGAAAAAAAAATATTTACAGCCAGTTTGAATATGAAAAGTATCAAATTTAGTAATGAAAATTTACGAAAATGTGTATTTAACATCCCGGTGATGACCCTCAAAACCCTGGCGGGTATTTATTGGCAAGCTTTAAAATTATTTATTAAAGGTGTGCCTTATATTGGCCACTCTGCAAAAAAAGGAAATTGATCATGCCCGTTACTACAACAAGACTAAGTACAGAGACTAAAGCAATGGCTTATATAGATCAGTTTTCTAAAAAAATATTGGTATCGATATTAGGAAAAATGCAACAGGCTTGTTTGTTATTGGTCGATCAGCAACAGGAAATTATTTTAGGGGATCCCAAGGCAAACTTAAAAGGCAAAATTGTCATAAAAAACAGCAAAACTTACCGAAAAATCTTGTTCGGTGGCAGCGTCGCGGCAGGTGAGTCTTATATTCAAGGCTGGTGGAGCAGTCCGGATTTGACTAAGGTTATTCAAGTGTTAGGGCGTGAGCAGGGGGTGCAGGACGAAATTGAAAAACGTGTTGCAAAAGTGATGGCGGTTCCCCGCTGGATTTATCATAGGGCGCGTAAAAATACTCGTAGCGGTTCAAAAAAGAATATTCTTGCACATTACGACATTGGCAATGATCTCTATCAGCAATTTTTAGATAAAGAGATGCTCTATTCAAGTGCAATTTATCCCCGCACTGATGCAAGTTTAGAAGAAGCCCAGCTGCATAAATTAAAAACCATTTGTGAAAGATTAGAGTTAAAAAAAGGTGAAACATTACTGGAGATAGGAACAGGCTGGGGTGCTCTGGCGATTTATGCGGCGCAGCATTATGGCGTAAAAGTCACCACCACTACTATTTCAGAAGAGCAGTTTTTATACACCCAGGCACGGATCAATAGCTTGGGGTTAGAAGGGCAGATTTTTTTATTAAAATCCGATTATCGGGATCTGACCGGGCAATACGATAAGTTAGTTTCAATCGAAATGATTGAAGCCGTAGGCCATGAGTATCTGGCGAGCTTTTTTTCAACCTGTAATAAGCACCTCAAACCCCATGGGAAAATGTTGATTCAAGCGATTACTATTGCAGATCAGCGCTATGATCAGTACCGGTCCAGTGTGGACTTTATTCAGCGTTATATTTTTCCCGGTGGTTGTTTGCCCTCGATCAGTGTGATGGCCAATAATATCAATAATAAAACCGATATGGTGATCACTTCATTGCATGATATGGGCATGGATTATGCTCAAACATTAAACCATTGGCGTGAGCAGTTTGAGTCCTCCCTTCTGGACATAAAAAAATTGGGATATAATGATGATTTTATCCGTTTGTGGCGTTTTTATTTCTGTTATTGCGAAGGTGCGTTTTTAGAAAGAAATATCAGTGCGGTACATCTTATTGCCGCTAAACCCGCTTTTAGAAGCTAAGCTTTTTAAAATGCTTTTTAATATGCGGCGCTTTATTAGCAGCCACTTTTACTGGTTTAATTTGTTTTTTTTCCAATTAATCTGGTTTGTTGCTGTTTTTTTTACCGTTAATGGGCAGATTTTTTTAATATTGTCCTTACTGTTACATTTTTATTTATCGCCTAATCGTCAATATGATTTAGCCAGTTTAATCACTATCTCCCTAATAGGGATCGCGGTCGATCTGCTATTATCCTGGCTGGGATTGATGCGCTTTCCTGAAGCTGTCTTTTTACCGCTCTGGTTAGTTTTATTATGGGCGCACTTTGCCGTGGCACTGAACCATGGTATGTCCTGGTTGAATAAAATTCCGGTCTATTTTCAAGTTGTGTTAGGTGGTTTATTCGGACCGCTCAGTTATTACGCCGGGTACAAATTCGGGGCGGTTGATTTTCCGCTCCCCTTTTTACAGACATTATTAATATTGACAGTGATCTGGTCAACACTGCTGCCCGTATATCTACTGATATCGCGAAGATACGGTGACCGTTATGATAACTCTAAACAAAAATCCAACTAAAAAAATATCTTTATTATTCAGTTTTATTGCTGCTGTGCTATTTTCTAACCTGGCATATTCAGACCTGACGGCGCAGCTTAAAACCGTCGGTAGGGGAGATATGTCATGGTTATTTATGGATATTTATCAAGTTTCATTACACAGTGCCGATGGACGTTACGTCCACCAAAAATACCCGCAAGCTTTAAAAATACGCTATCAGCGCGCTTTTAAGAAAGAGTGGTTGATTAAAGCTACGGCTAAAGAGTGGCAAAAAATGAATATTGACAGTCAGCAGTATAACCCCTGGTTAGCACAATTTTTTTCGTTATGGCCAGATGTGATCCCTGGTGATACGCTCACATTTTTAGTAACAAAAAATGGTCAAGGCGCTTTTTATCATAATGATTTTTTATTAGGTGAGATTAAAAACCCTGATTTGAGCCGCGCTTTCCTGGATATATGGTTATCAAAAAAAACCAGTGAACCTGATTTACGCAGACAATTAATAGGTGAAATAAGATGAGAACATTGATCGGTTTAATTTTCAGCTTGGCGATTTTTGGCTGCAGCTCTCAAAGCTTGGATGATTACGCGCATAATACTCCGGAGTTTGATGTTGAGAATTATTTCAATGGGCAATTACAAGCCCAGGGTATTGTCCTGGATCGCGGCGGAAAGGTGACTCGACGCTTTACGGTAGAGATGCTCGGCACCTGGAAAGGCAGACAAGGAAAATTACAGGAGTGGTTTGTCTTTGATGACGGTGAAAAAACCACACGTACCTGGCAAATCACTAAAGTAAGGAAGGGACAATATATTGGCACTGCAGGTGATGTGGTTGGCAGAGCCGTTGGGGAAAGTGGTGGTTTTGCACTGCATTGGGATTATCAATTGGATCTGCCCTTCGAGGGTAAAGTGGTTAGAGTGAGCTTTGATGATTGGTTATATCAGGTGGATAAGAATGTAGTGATAAATCGCAGCTTCATCACCAAATGGGGATTTAGGGTTGGAGAAGTTATTTTGGTGATTACTAAAAAATAGTGTTTTTAATCTTATCCTGCAAGCCAGTCAACCGCACTGATAGGATTAAAAACCAGGGAACAGTTTTTAATCCTGATTATCATTTCAATCTAAGACTAATATACAGGGGTTAAAAGATGCTTCGGTGAAGATCAACCTAAACCCACTCAATAAGCTTTTTCAGGCAAGCGGCATAGCTAATAAAGCCTGTTCGAAGGATTCAAGGATACAGATCAAGATAAAATCACCCCTAGATTTTTTATCATTAATATGAAATTATGCTGGCAAATGAATTTTTAATCGTTTATTTTACATAACTACCGCTTTTTTTTGATATTTTAACTGTTTTTTGTCTTGTTTTTTCCATCTAAAATCAAAATGAGATGAATTTGATCAGCAATAAGCTAGGTTTTTTTATGTTAAAACCTTATTCAACAAGCTGTTAACATAAAAAAACTGTCAAATTAACAAAATTGGATTTTATAGTATTGAGACGGTAGAATAAGGAACAGATTTTCCCTGTTATTAGATTGATTAAAGAGCAATGTTACATGAGATTTCGCTTATGTAAGGACGCTATTAGCGTTATTTTTTGAATGAGGAAGTTTTTTTAAAAGTGCATTTTTGCCTCTACTAACAGTAGTTTCCTTTCTATAAAATAATATTGATTGCTTATTTTTGTGTTTACCTACAAATTAAGCCTTAACTAGCACTTTGAAAACAATAAAAGTAAAACAGTATAATTTTCTTTACCGTTTTATCTTGAAGGACGTATTTATGACTAATAAAGAGCAAAACGCTCAAGGCCTTTATGTGCCAGAGATGGAACATGATGCCTGTGGTATAGGCTTTGTTGCACACTTGAAAAACAGCAAGTCACATGCAATTGTGACCCAAGCCCTAGACATGCTCGCGCGTATGGAGCACCGGGGTGGTCAAGGCTGTGATCCCTGCAGTGGTGACGGTGCCGGTATTCTTTTACAAAAACCGCATGAATTTTTAGTAAATGAAGCGTTAAAACTTGGTATTACTTTACCAAAATTCGACCAATATGGCGTAGGTACAATACTCTTTCCAAAAGATAATAATCAACGTAAAGAATGTCGTGAAATATTAGACCGAAATGTTCAGCGTTTAGGGCTTGAGCTGATCGGTTACCGTGTCCTTCCTACTGACAATTCAATGATTGGTGAAGATCCATTAAGCACTGAACCACAGTTCGAACATATGTTTGTAACAGGTGGGCCCGATATGGAGCCTGCTGTATTGGAGCGGAAATTATTTATCCTGCGTAATTATTCAACACGCATCTGTTTGCAGTCCGTTGATGATATCGAGGATAATTTTTACATTAATACATTCTCCTACAAAACTATCGTTTACAAAGGTCAGTTAACTACCGAGCAAGTGCCTCAGTATTTCCTTGATTTGCAAAACCCAAGCATGGTGACCGCACTTGCACTGGTACATTCTCGTTTCTCTACTAATACCTTCCCGCGCTGGCGTTTAGCGCAGCCTTTCCGTTATATCGCGCATAACGGTGAAATTAATACCGTACGTGGCAACATTAACTGGATGAAAGCGCGTCAAGCTTTGCTGCAGGCAGAATTTTTTACCCGTTCAGAACTCGATATGTTAATGCCAATCTGTACCGATGGCATGTCTGACTCGGCCAGTTTTGATATGGCCTTAGAATTATTAGTGCTTTCCGGTCGTAGTCTGCCACACGCATTAATGATGATGATTCCTGAAGCTTGGCAAGAAAACAAAGACATGGAACCATCGCGTCGTGCTTTCTACCAATACCATGCAAACTTAATGGAACCTTGGGATGGCCCTGCCTCTGTTTGTTTTACTGATGGTGTGCAAGTGGGTGCTACGCTGGATCGAAATGGTCTGCGTCCATCACGTTATTGTGTGACTAAAGATGATTTCTTAATCATGGCATCGGAAACCGGCGTGGTTGATATTGCCCCTGAAAATATTAAACTTCGTGGTCGTCTACAACCTGGCCGTATTTTTGTAGCGGACCTTAAACAGGGCCGAATCATTACCGATGATGAAATAAAAGACAGTATTGCAGCAAGACAGCCCTATGAAACTTGGTTAGAAGATAACTTGGTTAAGTTGGAAAACCAGCCTGCGGCACTAGAGCGTAATCTGCAGCCAAAAGATGGTCAGTTATTGCGCCGTTTACAAGGTTTTGGTGTGACCTCGGAAGAGGTTAATGAAATTGTATTGCCGATGCTGCGTGACGGTAAAGAGCCCTTGGGCTCAATGGGCGTGGATTGGCCACTTGCTGTACTTTCTCACCAAGCTCAGCATTTATCTCATTACTTTAAGCAGTTGTTCGCACAGGTAACTAACCCGCCAATCGATCCGATTCGCGAGCGTATGGTTATGTCGCTAAAAACTTACTTAGGGAAAGATCAAAATCTATTATCGGAAACACCTGAGCATTGCCATAAAGTCGAGCTTGAGTCTCCGGTCTTAAGTAATGCTGAACTGCAGCAAATCAAGGCACTAGATGATAAAAACCTGCAGGCTAAGACATTAGACACTTTATTTAGAGCAACGGGTGAGCCAGGTAAGTTAGCGCGCGCATTAGATCGTATTTGTCGCTACGCCGAAGATGCGATTCATGATGGTTATTCGATCATTATTCTTTCGGATCGTAGTGCGACCTCTGATCACGCCCCCATTCCTGCCATGTTAGTAACGGCTGCTGTACATCACTACCTGATCAAGCGCGGCCTGCGTGCGCTCTGTGATATCGTCGTTGAAACTGGCGATGTACGTGAAACGCATCATTTTGCAACTGTTATAGGTTATGGAGCATCAGCGGTTAATGCTTACTTAATTGAAGAGATGATTGTTGACCTGCAAGTGAAAAAACGCTTACCTGCGGATAAAGCAGTCACAGAACTTTTTGCTTCGTACAAAGATGCTATCGACTCAGGTTTACTGAAAATATTTTCGAAAATGGGTATTTCAACCATCCAGTCTTATCAGGGTGCGCAAATATTTGAAGCCTTAGGTGTCAGTAAATCCGTCGTTGATAGTTACTTCAAAGGCACCGTGACACGTATTCAAGGTTTATCCATTGATGATATTGCCACTGAAATTCTAGTACGTCATCGTTTTGCTTACCCGCTGCGTGAAGTGCCCATGAGCCGTTTAGACGTGGGGGGGATTTACCAATGGAAGCAGCGTGGTGAAAAACATTTATTTAACCCGACGACCATCCCTTTATTGCAAGATTCAACGCGTAGTAAAAATTATGCGCAGTTCAAAGAATATTGTGCAGCCGTTGACTCCCAGGGGGATGATGCTGCGACACTGCGCAGTCAGTTTGAATTTGTCCCTAATGCAACGGGTCCGATCCCGCTGGATGAGGTTGAATCATCTGACAATATCTTAAAACGTTTTGCTACCGGCGCGATGAGCTTTGGCTCTATTTCTCATGAAGCTCACTCTACGCTGGCAATTGCAATGAACCGGATCGGCGCAAAATCCAACTCCGGTGAAGGTGGTGAAGATCCAATGCGTTTCCTACCCAAAGAAAATGGTGATTGGGAACGTTCTGCGATTAAACAGGTGGCATCGGGTCGTTTTGGTGTGACCTCTTACTACCTGACCAATGCTGCTGAAATTCAGATTAAAATGGCGCAGGGTGCTAAACCGGGAGAAGGGGGGCAATTGCCGGGCCATAAAGTGGATGACTGGATTGGTCGTACCCGTCACTCTACGCCGGGTGTAGGTTTGATTTCTCCACCGCCGCATCACGATATATATTCAATCGAAGATTTAGCACAGCTTATTTTCGATTTGAAAAATGCCAACCGTAAAGCGCGTGTGAATGTCAAACTGGTCTCGGAAGCGGGTGTGGGCACAATTGCTTCGGGTGTTTGTAAAGCCAAAGCAGACGTTGTCTTAATCGCCGGTTTTGACGGTGGTACAGGCGCATCGCCGCTATCATCTATCCGTCATACGGGTTTACCTTGGGAGCTTGGTGTGGCTGAAACGCACCAGACCCTGCTTAAAAATGGTTTGCGTAACCGTATCGTTGTGCAGGCTGATGGTCAGATGAAAACGCCTCGTGACCTGACGGTTGCTGCGTTACTCGGTGCTGAAGAGTGGGGAGTAGCAACGGCTGCGCTGGTTGTCGAAGGTTGTATTATGATGCGTAAGTGTCATTTGAATACCTGTCCTGTGGGGATCGCGACACAAAATAAAACCCTGCGCGAGCGTTTTGACGGTCGTGTTGAAGATGTTGTGACTTTCTTCCAATATCTGGTAGAGGGAATGCGTGAAAATATGGCGATGCTGGGTTATGCAACTATCAATGAGATGGTTGGACAAACTCAAAACCTGAAAGTGCGTGACAATATTAAACATTGGAAATACAAAAACTTAGATTTAAGCACTATTTTATTCAAAGAGCCTGCTCAAGAAGCAGATGGTTTGTTTAATCAAACCAGTCAAAACCATAATCTTGAAGATGTGCTCGATAGAGAGTTAATTAAGCTTGCTAAACCTGCGCTTGAGAATGGTGAAGCCGTCAGCGCTGAGTTTGTTATCAAGAACACCGATCGCAGTTGCGGCACTATGCTTTCAAACGAAATCTCAAAAGTGTACTTGGATCAAGGTTTACCAAAACCGATGAAGGTTAAATTTACTGGCTCTGCCGGTCAATCTTTCGGTTGTTTCCTGGCAAAAGGTGTTGAATTTACCGTTGAGGGTGACGCAAATGATTACTGGGGTAAAGGTTTATCGGGCGGCCAAATTGTCGTTTACCCGTACCGCAACTCAACTATTGTTGCTAAAGATAACATCATCATAGGTAACGTTTGTTTCTACGGCGCGACAGCGGGTGAGTCATACATTAACGGTATGGCGGGTGAACGTTTCTGTGTGCGTAACTCGGGTGCCGAAGTGGTTGTTGAAGGTGTGGGCGATCACTGTTGTGAATATATGACCGGCGGTATCACTATCGTTCTGGGTGTGACCGGACGTAACTTCGCCGCGGGTATGAGTGGTGGTGTGGCATATGTTTGGGATCGCGATCAGAGCTTTGCAGGTAAATGTAATATGGAGCAGGTGGATCTTGATCCGCTAGAGGAAGAAGATAAGGCTCTGCTACTTGCTAAAGTGACTAAACATTTTGAATTAACTGAATCAAACCTTGCTCAAGAATTTTTAGCTGATCCGGAAGCAAGCCTCAGCCAAATCAAAAAAGTGATGCCGCGTGATTACAAAGCAGCTTTGCTGGCGAAAAAAAATAAAGGCCTTCAGCTTGCAAAAGAGACAATTTCTGATAGTGAGAAACAAGCGGCGAAAGCAACAACTCTTGATGCATGCAAGATAGGAGACGTGTAATGGGTAAGCCAACTGGATTTTTAGAATTAGGTCGTGAACTACCTGGTAGATTACCAGTAGAAGAGCGTCTCAAAAATAATAAAGAGTTTGTACAAGAAGAAGAATTTGGCAGCAAAATCAACGACCAGGCTTCTCGTTGTATGGATTGTGGTGTGCCTTTCTGTAATGACGGTTGTCCGATTGGTAATCTTATTCCTGAGTTCAATGATGCGGTTTACCGTGAAAGTTGGTCAGAAGCTTGGGATATCTTAAGTTCGACTAATAACTTCCCTGAAGTCACTGGTCGTGTATGTCCTGCTCCTTGTGAGACTTCATGTGTTCTTGGTATTAACCAGGATCCTGTGACGATTTGCAGTATAGAAAAAAACATTGTCGAAAAAGCTTATGCTAATGGTTACGTTAAACCCAAAATTCCAACATCACGCACGGGTAAAACCATTGCCATCGTTGGCAGTGGGCCAGCGGGTTTATCTGCCGCTGAGCAGCTAAACGGTGCAGGTCATACTGTTACTGTTTATGAACGTGACGAAAAAGTCGGTGGTTTAATGCGTTTTGGCATCCCTGACTTTAAGCTCGGTACGGATGTCATCGATCGCAAAATCGCAGTGTTGGAAGCAGCCGGGATCAAGATGGTTGTGAATGCACACATTGGCGTTGATTTTAATGCTAAAGAGTTGCATAAGCAGTTTGATGCGGTGTTATTAACCGGTGGTTCAACGGTGCCCCGCGATTTACCCATCCCGGGTCGAGATCTTAAAGGTGTCCATTTCGCGATGGAGTTCCTGGCTCAAAATAACCGTCGTGCTAACGGTATGGATATTAAAACCGAAGAAATCCACGCAAAAGACGATCATGTTCTTGTTATTGGCGGCGGCGATACAGGTTCTGACTGTGTTGGTACCTCTAATCGCCATAAGGCTGCAAGCGTTACGCAAGTTGAGATTATGCCAATCCCGCCTGAAAAACGTACGGTTAATATGCCTTGGCCTTCATACCCTATGATATTCAAAACAACTAGCTCGCATCAGGAAGGTGTAGATCGTCATTGGTCTATTCTTACCAAAAAATTTATTGGTGATGAAAACGGTAACGTTAAAGAGTTAGTGATTGCCGATATCGAGTGGGAGAAAGCGGAACCCGGTAAACGCCCCAATTTCAACGAGATTGAAGGCACTGTTCGTTCTATTCCTTGTACTAAAGCCTTTTTAGCAATGGGATTCCTACACCCGGAGCCTACGGGTATTTTAGCGCAGCTTAATATTGCTTTGGATGAGCGTGGTAATGTTCAAACATCTGATTTTGCAACTAGCCAAAAAGGTGTTTTTGCTGCTGGCGATATGCGTACAGGGCAATCATTAGTCGTTCGTTGTATTAATGAAGGGCGTGAAGCATCCCGTGCAGTTGATGCTTATTTGATGGGTTCTTCTAACCTGGAAGCCATGGCCGACTCCTTAATGCTATCTAAATAATGAGCGTGTAAAAAATTGACCGATTGTTAATCGGCTCATTAAAAAATTAAGCCCCCTCTCTTTTTAAGAGCAGGGGGCTTTTCCATTTTGAAATACAAATAAAATTTAAAGGTAAAATTAATGATTTTAACCGATTTTGCAACCTCACCACTGTCGGTAATGCCGGCGGTGGTAGCACTCGGGCTTGCAATTATTACCCGCCGTGTTCTGCTCTCCTTAGGATTAGGTATCGTTTTTGGTGCGTTATTATTGGTGGATTTTTCAGTTTTAGAGGGTGCGCTTTATATCCTGGACACGGTTAAAAGTGTCTTAATCGAAGAGGGGGGAATCAATACTTGGAACATGAGTATCGTAGGGTTCTTGCTACTGCTGGGGATGATGACAGCACTGTTAACGCTTTCCGGGGGCACCCGTGCTTTTGCTTTATGGGCACTCAATCATATTAAAGATAAACGCGGCGCATCACTGTTAGCGGCGTTTTTAGGAGTGTTCATTTTTATTGATGATTACTTTAATAGTTTGGCGGTAGGTTCCATTGCACGGCCCGTGACCGACAGGTTCCATGTTTCTCGCTCAAAACTGGCTTATATACTCGATTCTACTGCAGCCCCTATGTGCATCTTAATGCCGCTTTCCAGCTGGGGTGCTTACATTATGACTATTATTGGCGGTATTTTATTAAGTCATGGTATTACTGAATACTCGGCATTAGGGGCTTACGTTAGACTGATTCCGATGAATTTTTATGCCGTTTTTACTTTGTTAATGGTTTTTGCGGTTATTTGGTTCAAGCTCGATGTTGGTTTGATGAAAAGTCATGAAATTGAAGCAGAAAAAAATGGCGCGCTAAGCAATGGCGATCATCAAGCTGTCGATCTGCATGATGAATTTGGCATTGACGAAAGTGAAAAAGGTAAAGTGTCAGATCTTGTTTTACCGATTGTTGCTTTGATAGCGGCGACCCTGTTTTTTATGCAGTACACAGGATATCTGGCATTGGCAGCCAGTGAACTACCCTTTTCAGTGTTGGGTGCCTTTGAAAATACCGATGTTGGTATGTCTCTTTGTTACGGTGGACTGGTTGGACTGGTGTTTGCTTTATTCACCGTATTTAAACAAAAAATAGCCTTGAAGTTAATTTTACAAGCTTCTTGGATTGGTGCCAGATCGATGTTTGGTGCCATTATCATTCTGTTTTTTGCCTGGGCAATCGGCACTGTGATAGGTGATATGAAAACCGGTGCTTATTTATCTTCATTGGTACAAGGTAATATTGGCGTGCATTGGCTGCCTGTCATTATGTTTGTATTATCGGGGGCAATGGCTTTCTCTACCGGTACTTCATGGGGCACCTTTGGTATTATGCTGCCGATTGCCGGTGACATGGCCGGGGCGACAGAAATCAGCTTAATGTTACCTATGTTAAGCGCGGTACTCGCGGGCTCTGTATTTGGCGATCACTGTTCACCTATCTCCGATACCACTATCCTGTCTTCAACGGGGGCTCGCTGCAGGCATATCGACCATGTGGCAACCCAATTACCCTATGCATTATCCGTTGCCGGCGTGTCTGCTATTGGCTTCGTCGTGATCGGCTTTAGCGGTTCACTAAGCCTTTCACTGGTGGCTTCGTTTATCGCTTTTAGCGCCCTTATTTTTGTGCTGAAATTATTGTCCAAACGGTAATTTTTGCTAAGCGACTTATAAAAAGCTGAGCTTTATATTGACATAATTTAGCTCCCTTTATTTAAGGGAGTTTTACTGCTGCAAGCATGCCTATACTGTGAGCTTGTTGATTAGACTGGCAGACATAATAATGTCAGCTTCTCTGTGCTGAATTTCACCCCTCGATATAAATAAAACAGTAAATTTACGCCATCCTTAACCCCGCCTTAACCCCCACTCTTTTATGCTTCTTTTATCTAAACTAGGAGAAATAAGATGGTGTCTTATCGAATGAGCCTGCTTGCCTTAACCCTACTAGGGATAATTGGATGCAGTTCATCATCGGATAAAAATTTCCAAGGACTTGCCAAGCGATCTCTTGAGCAGCAAGTTAGCTGGGATAGCGAGCAGACTTATGCCGTAGAGGTTGTTCAGCTTACGGATTTAATGAATATTCCTGAACTTAATAGCTTTATAAAGCTGTCAATGCACAATAATCCGAGTTTGCAGCAAAGTTTAATGGCCTTGAAAATGCTTTATGCACAACGCACGGCAACGAACAGCGATCGCATTCCTGAGTTAACGGCAAACTTTAGTGGAGACAAAGAGGAGAGTGCTGATACCTCTTATAAAACCGATCTGACGGTCAGCTGGGAATTAGACCTGTGGAATAAAATTGGCAACAGCACCAGCGCAGCAGATAAAGATATTGCCAGTAATATTGCAACCTTGCAAAGCAGTAAAGATACATTAGCGGCCAATATCATGCGTGCCTGGCTGCAAATCAGCCTGCAGAAGCAGCTGCTTGATATTGAAGTTAAGCGTTTGGCCGTTCTGGAAAATAATGAAAGTCTGATTCGGGAAAAATATCGTTCCGGGCTGGGAGATTTAGAGGATCTGGATACGGCTAAAGCAGACAGCGCTTCTACACGTTCAACCCTGGCGGAGTATAATGAAACCCTGGCGCAAAATCAGCGCACTTTGACTTTATTGCTCGGGCAGTTAGGCGGAGAGCAAAACTTTAATATCAGCGCTAAGTTTCCACAAGTGCTGACGCCTCTCGCATCACTGCCAAACCAGGATTTATCTAGACGCCCGGATCTGCAAAGTGCCTTCTTTGATTTACAAGCCGAGGAGTTCAGAACAAAAGCGGCATATAAGGCGTTGCTGCCTTCAATCAGCCTGGAGGTCGCGCTTTCGGATGTTGCAAGTTCTCCAAGTGCGGCGTTATTAACCAGTCCGCTCTGGAGCCTTTTAGGGCAGCTATCTGCGCCACTCTTTGATGGTGGTTATCTGCGCTCGCAAGCGGAAATTGCACAATTGACCGCCGAGAATGCTTATTGGAACTACCAGGAGACTTTATTGACGGCGGTCAATGAAGTTGAAAATACCTTGGGTCAGGAAAAATCTTTAGCCCTGCAGCAGCAGCATTTAAGCGAGGCACTGAGCAGCGCACTGCGCAGTTTTGCTAATTATCAGGCAAAATTTCGCGAAGGGTTAGTCGATATCTCGGATCTTATTTCCGTACAAACTACCAGCTTTGATGTTGAAGCAAAGCTTATTCAAGTTAAATATAACCGTTTGACAAACCGAATTGATTTGGGCCTTGCACTGGGCCTCGGAGTATCTTTATGAAGCTTAAACCATCTCTAGCAATCCTGTTAACACTGGGCTCTGTCGTCTGTTTAGCCGGGGCCGTTACCTATAATGCCGCGCAGATGAATGCTGATACCGACAAACCTGCCGTGAATATTTCGGCAAAAATGAAAGCTGAGATCCGTGCATCTCAAGCACCGAGCGTAGTGGTGCTTGAGGTTCAGGCTGATAAATATCAAGCATTAGTCAAAGGCTATGGCGAGGCTGTACCGCGTTATGCAATAACATACTCATCCGACGTGAGCGGGCGAGTCGAGACCTTAATGCCGGATTTCGAGACAGGTAATATTGTAAAAAAAGGCGATATGCTGGCCAGACTTGAGGATACTTTATATCAGCAGGCGCTGGCGCAGGCGAAATCCGACCTGGCTCAGGCGCGGCTGGATCTGCTGGAAGAGCAGAGAACCGGTGAGCAAGCGCGTTTAGAGTGGCAACGTTCAGGGTTGAGTGGTGAGCCTAACTCGTTATTGGTTTTACGTCAGCCGCAATTGGCAGCACAGAAAGCAGTCTTGGTAAGTGCGCAATACAGCCTCAAAAAAGCGCAGCAGGATCTTGATAAGACAGCCATAAGAGCGCCTTTTGATGCCCTTATTGTTGAGCAAAATATCCAGCCGGGCAGTTATCTGCAGGTAGGCAGTTCTGTTGCACAGCTTTATAGCACAGATAGTGTTGAAATCGA
>JBLIEH010000007.1:0-23454 GCA_047632875.1 Psychromonas sp.
TACGCGCCTAACTTTGGTGGCGGTCAAGTTGATATCACCTCGGGAAAATTTGTCTTCTCAGCTTCTGAGGCATACCTTATTGAAAATGGTAAAATAACAACACCTGTCAAAGGCGCTACCCTGATTGGTAACGGTTTTGATACCATGCAGCAAATATCCATGGTCGCCAACAATATGGCGCTAGATTCAGGTGTTGGTGTGTGTGGTAAAGAGGGCCAGAGTTTACCTGTTGGAGTGGGGCAACCATCGGTTAAAATTGACCAGCTAACGGTTGGCGGCACGAATTAAACAGACATATTAGTGGCCTACATAAGCCTGTCCCACTTATTTATAATAAAGGTAAGGTTATCAATAAGTGGGATGACTTTAACGCAAAAAGTTGATTGGGTTTTTATGTCGATTGCTATTGTATGCTTTATCTTATTGTATCTGAGCTGTTATGTACTACGGTGAGAAACTAAATAGCATAACGCATCTGCTGGGGGCTGTTTTGGCCCTTATTGGTTTTGGGGGGTTATTAACACTTGCTGTACAAGCACACAATTGGCGGGTTTTTGTCAGTTTTGCTGTTTTTGGTTTTACCCTTGTCCTGCTTTACACTATGTCCACCTTGTACCACAGCATGCACTCTCCAAGACTTAAAAAAATATTTCAGAAGCTTGATCACGTCTCAATTTACCTGTTAATCGCAGGCACCTATACACCCTACATGCTGGTATCCTTAGAAAATAATAACGGCCTGCTGATGCTGATATTAGTATGGGGATTCGCTATTATTGGCTTATTATTAGATATTTTAGTTGCCAAACGTATTGAATGGTTACAATTGTCAATTTATCTGCTAATGGGCTGGATTTGCCTGTTTAATTATTCAGACTTACAAGCCGCCATTCCTGCTGCAGGGGTGCTTTGGCTGACCGTTGGGGGAATCGCTTATACGGGCGGTATTGGGTTTTATATTTTGGACAGTCTGAATAAATTAACCCATGCGCATGGTATCTGGCACTTGTTTGTTTTATCGGGATCTATCTGCCATTTTATTTCTATCGCGGGATACGTAAGATGAGTATTAAAGAGCCAATACTTGTTTAGTTTAATTACAAGCCATTTAAGCTGCCTGGCATAACGGAATCTTTAAAAATCAAAAAAGAGAAATGAATTGAGCATTTCTCTTTTTTATTGGGCTGAAAATTATAAACAAACGGGTTTTAAATAAGTAAATAAATCCTTCGCTGCTTTTGCAGGCTTTTCTAATTTTTTTTCCTTATTTGCCTGACGCACAAGTTGACGCAGTTTTTGACGATCAAGTTGCGGATATGCTTCTAATAACGGCTCAATTTTACTGTCTCCAAACTCGATTAACTGATCTCTTAAGAGCTCTAAGTTTTGTGTCGCATGGGTTAATTGCTGATGTTTATTGTTGAGTTTATCAAGCGCGGTTTGAATCACTTTAATATCTTCGGTTCTTAGCACTTTACCTATGTATTGTATTTGACGGCGCAGTGCTTCGTGCTTGCCGCTGATTTTATGGGCAACAGAAATAGCATGAAACAGTGATTCACTTGCAGGTATCTGAGCGAGTTGTTTTTTATTTAAGGCCACCAATTCACGACCGATTAATTTAAGCGCATCAGCATCACGTTTAATTTGCGATTTACTGATTTCGTCTTCAACAACTTCTACAACTTTTTTATTCATAAATTTATTTTCTATCAAGGTTAAAAGGTATAATTATGCGCATCATAACATCATCGCAAGAAGCTTGCTTTAAAGCATGTTATTCTATTATACGCGAACGATTCGAAAATGCAGTATTCACTGCAGCAAGAGGTGATTTTCAGCATAATAAGTGTTTGGCATAAAGTCGCTCATAAGGTGATGTTGTTGTGGGAAAGCTTTTCGGCTAAACATGGTTAGCCGATTTTTATGGCTTGCTCTTATTAACCAGGAATCTGTTTTTAACGGATTTGGATATTTTTCACGATCAAATTTTATTTTATTCTAAGTGGTGTATTAATCATGATTGAACAAAAACAACAACTCGAAAATGCGGTTAATCAAGCATTAACCTTTGCTCAGCAGCTTGGGGTCGATCAGGCTGAAGTTGCACTAGGCAAATCAACCGGTATTTCTGTTAACACACGCTTGGGCGAGGTCGAAAATATCGAGTTTAATCATGATGGTGCGATGGGAATCAGCGTCTACATAAACCAATGTAAGGGCAGTGCATCAACGGCTGATTTAAGTGTAGAAGCCATTCAATCAAGCGTGAAAGCGGCGGTAGATATTGCCAAGTTTACCAGTAAGGATGCGTTTTCTGGTTTATTGGATCCTGAATATTTAGAAAAAAATCCATTGGATTTAGATCTTTATCATCCCTGCCTTTATACCACGGAAGAATTTTTAGCGGCTGCCAAAGCGTGTGAGGATATCGCATTATCCAGTGACGCGCGTATTGTCAACTCCGATGGGGCCGCATTTAACAGTCATTCAAGTCTTAAGGTATACGGCAATACCAATGGTTTCCTGCACAGTTATGCAAGCAGTCGTCATAGTTTGAGTTGTGTGTTAATTGCTAAGCAGCAAGACGAGATGCAACGAGATTATAGTTACACTAGCGGCCGGGACGTAAGCGACCTATTGAGCGCAAGATGGGTCGCAGAAGATGCGGTTAAGCGTACTGTAGAGCGATTAGGCGCAACTAAAATAAAAACCCAGGAAAGTGCGGTTATATTTGCTCCGGAAGTTGCTACTAGCCTATTTGGGCATCTGGTTGGTGCTATCAGCGGGATGAGTTTGTATAAAAAATCGAGTTTTTTACTGGATAGTTTAGGGACGCAAATTTTTCCTGAATGGATGAAAATTTCGGAAAATCCGCATATTATGAAAGGTATCGCCAGTGCACCCTACGACCAGGAAGGCAGCAAAACGATTCAGCGCAATATTGTTGAAAGTGGTGTACTGCAGACCTATTTATTACCGGGCTATGCATCCCGGAAAATGAAAATGAACAGTACAGGCCATGCCGGCGGTATACATAACTGGCACATTAAGACGGGTGATTTGGATTTGGCCGGGTTATTTAAAGAGATGGGCACGGGATTGTTTGTTACCGAGTTGATGGGGCAAGGTGTGAATCTGGTCAGTGGCGATTATTCTCGCGGAGCGAGCGGTTTTTGGATTGAAAATGGGGTGATTGCTTACCCTGTACATGAAATTACCATTGCGGGGAATTTAAAAGAGATGTTTATGGGGATTGAAGCGGTCGGCAATGATATTGATCCGCGCAGTAGTCTTAAAACCGGCTCTCTTTTAATCAATAAAATGAAAATAGCCGGGCAGTAATAGTTTGGGTATAACAAAGAAGCCTATTGTCAGATAGGCTTAGTTGATTGAAATATTAGTGCTTATTTTTTATGCACAATAAATGCCTGTGGGTAATCCTTTTTCATTTCAGCCAATATTTTTTCTGCGCTTAACTGGCTGTTAAAGGGTCCCAGGCGTAATTTGTAGAGTTCAGCTTCTTCGATAAATAAACTTTTCACTCGATATTGGGCACTGTGTTTTGTCCCTAAATCCTCCGCTTTGTCAGGTGAAGAGGTGACTAGGTACTGAATGTAATAATCGCCGTTAAACTGATTGCTCAGATCTTCCTGTGCAGGGAAATGCAGAAGTTCAATTTCAACTTTTGCAGTCCCTGTTTTTAAGATATCCAGTTTATATGCTGCAGCGTAAGAAAGATCAATAATCCGTCCTTCATGAAAGGGGCCACGGTCATTGACCCGTACAGTTATCTGTTTGTTATTTTCCAAATTTGTGACCCTGACATAACTGGGTAAAGGTAAGTTTTTATGAGCAGCTGTCATTGCAAACATGTCATAACGCTCACCATTTGAGGTTAAGTGGCCATGAAATTTATTACCATACCACGAAGCTTTGCCCCGTTCGCTGAGCTGGGTAATACCTCTCAGTACTTTATAATCAATGCCACGGACAGTGTAATCTTTATTGCCGCCACGCGAATAAGGTTCATAACGCGGATTGACATCTTCAATATGACCCAGTGGAGGCGTGTTATCCGGACTGTGATCATTCTCTATTTGGTAACGTCCAGTAGAGCTATCCTGAGAGCTACAGGCAATCAGCAACACAGTCAGTAGAAATATGAGTGATATTTTAAATTTTCGCATTTTTTTCTTAATTTGTATTAAAACGTTTATGGGTATTGATAGACATTAATATGCCGAAACCGGCTATTAAGGTAACAATTGAGGTGCCTCCAAAACTGATTAACGGCAAGGGGACGCCTACTACGGGTAATAAACCACTCACCATACCAATATTTACAAATACATAAACAAAAAAAGTAAGAGTAATACTGCCTGCAACTAATTTTGTAAAAGCATCTTGGGCTTGGTTTGCTATCCATAAACCACGCGCAATAATAAACATGTAAATGGTTAACAACATTAAAATACCGATAAAACCAAACTCTTCTGAAAAAACAGAAAAGATAAAATCGGTGTGCCGTTCAGGTAAAAATTCAAGCTGAGATTGTGTACCCTGTAACCAACCTTTACCCGAGAGACCACCCGAACCAATGGCTATTTTGGACTGGATAATATGATAGCCCGCGCCGAGCGGATCAGATTCAGGATTAAACAGGGTCAAAACACGATTTCGCTGGTAATCATGCATAAGGTAAAACCACAGTATGGGTACAAAAGCTACCACAGCGCTAGCGGCTATGGCAATATATAACCATGAAATCCCCGACAGGAAGAGGACAAAAAAACCCGATGCAGCAACTAATATAGAGGTGCCTAAATCGGGTTGCACTGCTATTAATAGGGTCGGGATCAGGACAATTAACAGAGAGACAAAAATACCTTTTAAACGGGGTGGTAAGTTGTATTCGCTTATATAATAAGCGACCATTAGTGGCATAATCAGTTTCATTATTTCAGAAGGTTGAAATTTTATAAAACCAAGGTCTATCCAGCGTTGCGCTCCTTTGCCTATATGACCAAAGACCAACACTGCGATCAACAGCAAAACAATAATGACAAAAATAGCCGGTGTCCAGCGTTGGTATATTTTGGGCGGAATTTGCGCTATCACAAACATCACGGCGAGGGCAATGCTTAAACGAATGACTTGCCTGATTAACATCTCATAACCAGCAACAGAATATAATACCGTCAGGCTTAAACCCATTAAAGAAAATAATCCTATTAGTAGCAGTGGATCTATGTGTAAACGATAAAAAAGGCTCTTTTGAGCTTGCGTATTGAGCATTATTATAAGCCTGACAATTGGGTCGTAGAGGATTGTGGTTTGTTTTCAAAATATTCATCAAACAAAGAGCGAACAATCGGGGCCGCGTGACTGCTACCGCCCCCGGCATTCTCCAGAACGACACTGGCTACAATTTCGGGCTCCTTAAAGGGCGCAAAGGCAACAAACATCGCATTATCCCGATGACGCTCTTTCATGCTGTCTGCATCATAGGATTCATTTTCTTTGATACTAACAACCTGTGCCGTACCCGATTTTCCTGCTACAGAATATGAACTGCCGGCAAATGCTTTATCGGCAGTACCGGATTTTTTACTGGTAACGGCATACATAGCATCTAAGGCGACTTCCCAGTAATGATCATCTTTTAGCTGTATTGACTCTTGTGGTTCTCGTGGCGGCGTAAAAGTACTCTCTGCTGAAACAATGGATTGCAGCATATGTGGCTCTATTACCTTACCTTTACGGGATAAAATTGCAGTTGCTTTGGTGAGTTGAATCGGTGTAACCGTCCAGTAACCTTGGCCAATGCCTACAGATATTGTATCGCCGTCATACCATTGCTCGTTAAATCTCGCTTTTTTCCATTCGCGTGAAGGCATGATTGCTTTTGTTTCTTCACCTATATCAAGGCCACTGTAATTGCCAAAACCAAATTTCTTCATAAAAGGACTCATTCGATCTATGCCCGTTTTATAGGCCGTTTGATAAAAAAAGGTATCACAGCTTTGCTCTATGGCCTTGTGAACATCCACTTTGCCATGCCCCCAACGCTTCCAATCACGAAAGCGGCGCTTAGAATTGGGGACAATCCACCAACCCGGATCGTATATTTCTGTTTGTTCGGTGATAACACCCTCATCTAACGCGAGCAATGCCATTTGTGGTTTAATGGTTGAGGCCGGCGGATAGCGTCCCTGGGTGGCCCGATTAATCAGTGGGCGGTCTTTTGATTGCAGCAGTGCCTGATATTGCCGACTGCTTATGCCTTGCACAAAAAGGTTAGGATCATAACTTGGGCTGGAGACTAAACTTAAAACGCCGCCGGTATTAGTATCCAGCATAACCACGCTACCGCGATTCCCATCCAATAATTGTTGTGCTTTTAATTGCAGTTTGACATCCAGGCTTAGTATGATGTCTTTGCCCGGAATAGGGGGGGTAAAGCTAAGAGTACGTATTACTTTCCCCCAGCTGTCTACTTCAACCTGACGTTGACCGGGTTGCCCGTGTAATATATCTTCATAATATTTTTCGATGCCCAGTTTTCCGATATATTCAGTTGCCCGGTAACGCGCACTTTCGCCTCGTTCTTCAATTCGCTGCAGGTCACTGCTATTGATTTTGGCGATATAACCCAGGGCATGAGTGAAGGTATCAGCAAAAGGATAAAAACGTTTAAGGTTCGCTTGAATCGAAAATCCTTTAAATTTATGTTGATTAACGCTAAAAAGAGCGACCTCTTTTTCGCTTAATTGTTGGCGAAGTACGATAGCCTTAAAGGATCTGGCATAACGATTTTGCTCGTGAAAGGTTTTAATTTCCTGATCCGTTAAAGATAATAATTTTTGTAATTCAAGAATATTAGCATCTAAATTTTCTGTTTTATTGACGATCACTTGGAGATTATAAACTGGACGGTTCTCCGCAATAATAATGCCATTACGATCATAAATAAGGCCTCTGTTTGGCTGGATCGTTTGCACATTGATACGATTATCATTTGAACGAGTTTGATATTTTTCAAAAGAGGTTATTTGCAGATAATAAAGATTGCTGATTAACACGCCCATTGCAACTATTATTGCAATAAAAATGACCAGAGTACGGCGCATAAACAGTGCGGATTCTGCGGAATGATTCCTTATGCTGATGCGTTTTTTAACCACTTAGTCTTATTCTCTATGGTAGGGGTGGTTAATAGTTAAAGTAAAAGCGCGATATAAACTTTCAGCGACAATAATGCGCACCAAAGGGTGGGGCAAAGTTAACGCAGAAAGTGACCAGCGTTGTTCAGACTTTATAATACATTCAGGCGCAAGCCCTTCAGGCCCACCGATTAATAAACTAATATTTCTGGCCTCTAACTGCCATTTTTTCATCTCATCGGCAAGATGTTCAGTTGTCCACGCTTGTCCCGTCACTTCTAGTGTGACGATTTTATTGCCTTTCGGGATTGCTGCGAGGGTTAATTCACCCTCTTTTTTCAAGATCCGTTTTATATCCGCATTTTTACCACGCTTTCCGGCATTGATTTCGAGCAATTCAAGTTGCATCTCTTTTGGAAAGCGCCGCGCATATTCTTGATATCCTTTTTCAACCCAGTCGGGCATCTTTGTGCCGACTGCGATTAACTGAATTTTCATTAAGCAGACTGTTCCCAAAGCTTTTCAAGTTGATAAAATTGTCTTGTTTCATCCTGCATGACGTGGAGAACAATATTACCGAGATCCAATAATACCCACTCACTGCCCTCTAACCCTTCGATACCTAAAGGGGATTCACCTGCATTCTTGGCTGCCAGTGCCGTTTGTTCTGCGACAGAACGTACGTGACGCTTAGAATTACCGGTACAGATAATCATAGTATCAGTCACATCGGAGTTGGCAGAAACATCGATCACGGTAATATCTTTCGCTTTCATATCTTCAAGTTGTTGTAATACAAATTGTTTTAATTGTTCGTCTTGCAAAGGGAATTCCTTTAATAATTGAGTTAAAAATTTAATTAGTTAAGCAGTATACCACGACCAATCTCTGCCGGGGTAGTCTTATGATCATTTGACCTTTTTTATTCGCGGCGATTCATTCAATTAGCGCTTATTAATTAGACAGCTGTGATCTATGCCGTTAAATAATTAGATCCTTTCCTTGCAAAAACGCGATAGTTTATTAGACTTCTGATAAAATGTGGGTAAAAGTGTATAAAAGTGGATCTTTTTTCTCTAAATCAGATCATTTTCATTAAAATAAAGATGGATCTTAGATAATTATGTTGCGTGGCGCGAATGCAATCAATCTTGACACCAAAGGAAGAATCGCTATTCCAACTCGATATCGAGATTGGCTGGGGGAGACTTGTCAGGGTCAATTTGTCTGTACTATCGATATCCAGTCGCCCTGTTTACTGATCTATCCGCTTAATGAATGGTTATTGATTGAAAAAAAATTAAGTGCTTTATCCAGTACTAACCCGCAAGAGCGTCGTTTACAGCGTCTTATTCTGGGATATGCAACGGAAAGTGAATTGGATAAAAATGGGCGAGCTTTAATCGCACCAACCCTCAGACAACATGCAAAACTACAAAAAAAAGTGATGTTGGTGGGGCAATTAAATAAATTTGAATTGTGGGATGAAGATATGTGGAATCAACAAATTCAAGATGATTTACAAGATGGGTTGCCGACTGGAATCGAATTAAGTGCAGGATTAAGGGAGTTTTCACTCTAATGGCAAAACATATAACAGTATTGCTCGATGAAGCAGTTAACGGCTTGGGTTTAAAAGAAGACGGTATTTATGTCGATGGCACCTTCGGGAGAGGGGGACATTCTCGGCATATTCTCGATAGGTTAGGCGCACAAGGAAGATTAATCGCAATAGATCGTGATCCGCGCGCGATTGAGATCGGCGAAGCGCTGATGAAAGAAGATCCTCGTTTCACTATTGTCCATGGTCCATTTTCCGGGTTAGCTGAATATATAAAAGCGTTAGGCCTGGCTGGGAAAATAGACGGTGTGTTATTGGATCTGGGTGTTTCTTCACCACAACTTGATGATGCGGAACGTGGTTTTAGTTTTATGCGTGATGGTCCGCTCGATATGCGCATGGATCCTAGCTCGGGTATAAGCGCTGCACAGTGGTTGGCGAAAGCGGATGTTGATGACATCGGATGGGTGTTAAAAACCTTTGGTGAGGAAAAGTTTGCTTTCCGTATTGCCCGCGCTATCGTTGCGGATCGCACCGAAACACCATTTTTACGCACGCTGCAATTGGCACAATTAATTGAACGTCTCTGCCCTAAAAGAGAAAAGAAAAAACATCCCGCCACCCGTAGTTTTCAGGCTATCCGGATTTATGTCAATAGTGAATTGGAAGAGATTCATAAAGTACTTGATGGCGCGCTGGAAATATTAGCTGTTGGCGGACAACTATCGGTGATCAGCTTCCATTCTTTAGAAGACAGGATAGTGAAACGTTTTATACGTAAACAGGAAAAAGGGCGAGAGTACCCTCCTGGTTTACCCTTAACTGATCAGCAGATGCAGCATGGCAAGACGCTTAAATCTCTCGGTAAAGCGCTAAAACCAAGCACAGATGAAGTTAATGAGAATGCACGTGCACGCAGCTCTGTTTTACGTGTTGCACAGAAAATAGCAGAGCCAGAGAGTGAATAACTTGAGCGAATCCAATACGCATTTATTATGCTTAATCGCGGCTGATTTACGCAAACATTTTTTTTCTGTTGTGGTCGGGATATTGATTGTATGTAGTGCAATTTATAATGTTTATACCACCCATGAAACGCGTGGATTGGTGACTCAAATAGAGCATTTATCACAGGATAAAGACGATTTAATGATGGAGTGGCGAAATTTATTAATTGAAGAGCACACATTGGATGAACACAGCCGTATTCGTCGTATTGCGCTTAAAAAATTGTCCATGTCACAGGCAACAAAAAAGAACAGCGTATTGGTGGAACTGAGATGAAAATAAAACGTAATGTAAAAAGACAAAAAATTGCCCCAAAAACACCCAAGAAAAATGTCTATGAGACCTTTTCCTCGTGGCGTTATATCTTTGTTTCAGTCACGGTAGCGACTATTGCTTTGATATTAATCAGCCGTTTAGCTTACCTGCAGATTCTTGAACCTGAATATTTAACCAATGAAGCGGATAAGCGTAGTTTACGCGTCACAAAATCTGTGACCCATCGTGGTAACATTGAAGATCGAAATGGCGAAGAGTTAGCGATCAGCGTGCCTGCCTATGCAATTTGGGCGGATCCTAAAAGAGTTAAATCTGCATTCGCTTTTACGGAGCAGGAATTGTTGGAAAGTGTTGTTGTTAATCCCAAAACAGGCAAGGAGACAGCCAGCAAAGTCTTTTTCTATGAGTCAAAAAAATGGCCCGCTTTAGCTGAAGTGTTGGATATTGAGCTGGATCAACTTGCTGATATTATTCAAAAACCAAATTCCCGATTTGCTTACCTTAAACGCCAAGTAAACCAACAGGTTGTAGAATATATCAAAGAGCTGAGATTAACTGGGATCTCCGATCAGCTTGAGTCACACCGTTTTTACCCTACGGGAGAAATTAATGCCAATATTTTAGGCTTAACGGATCTTGATTCTCAGGGGATCGAAGGCATTGAAAAAAGTTATAATAATTATCTGCAGGGGCAAAATGGGCAGAAACGAGTACGCCAAGATCGCCTTGGTAATGTGATCGATAATATCGAAGTCCTGAAAGTTAAAAAGGCTGCGGGTAATTTACAACTTAGCATTGATCAGCGCATTCAAGCTGTTGCCTACAGTGAGCTAAAACGCGCTATTAAAATAAATGATGCCACATCGGGGTCTATTGTTGTTTTAGAGGTTAATACGGGAGAAATTTATGCGATGGTAAATTACCCATCCTTTAATCCCAATGATCGTGCCCAGTACCAGCCGTACAAACTAAGAAATCGTGCCATAACAGATACCTTTGAACCGGGTTCAACGGTTAAACCCTTAGTGGTCTCGAGTGCCCTTATTTATAAACAAGCCGAGGTTGATGAAGTCATAGATACGTCACCGGGTTGGATGCGTATCGGTGGTCGCCGGATTCACGACGGCCATAATCTGGGGAAAATAGATCTGGCCATGATCTTAAAAAAATCCAGTAACATTGGGGTCAGTAAACTCGCCCTGCGTCTGCAACCGGGTCAATTACAACAAACTTTTTCTGACTTTGGCTTCGGTAATGATACCGGTATTGGTTTAATTGGAGAGAGTTATGGGCGTTTGCCTCTGCGTCGCCGCTGGTCCGATTTTGAGTTGGCAACCATGTCTTTTGGCTACGGCATAACAACCACTACCCTGCAACTCGCCAAAGCCTACGCCACTTTAGGCAGTGGCGGTGTGCAATACCCTGTGTCGATATTGAAAAATTCAACGGTGGCAAAGGGAGAACAGGTGATCCCGAATAATATTGCCCGAGAGGTCGTTTCAATGATGGAGGGCGTCAGTGAAAAAGGGGGGACAGCGCGGAAAGCTAAAGTCGAAGGTTACCGAATCGCGGGTAAAACGGGGACGACACGTAAAGCAATAGCGGGGGGGTATGGAGATGATTATGTCGCTGTTTTTGCAGGATTAGCACCTGCGACTAATCCGCGTTTTGCAGTCGTTGTCATGATTAATGAGCCGCAGGGTGACCGATATTATGCGGGTGATGTTGCCGCACCGGTTTTTTCAACTGTGATGAAAAGTGCGCTTTTATTAAGTCATGTTCGCCCCGATGATGAGAATGACAGTTATACCTATTTATTAGAGTCTAATTAAGCATGGCTGAGCATTTGCAGACAATGTTATTCGATGATTTGATTAAACCCTGGCTAAGTGATTATGATACTTCGTTGATGGTCACAGGTATCACCTTAGACAGTCGTCAGATCTTCCCTGGTTATCTGTTTGTCGCGATTCAGGGGGCGCAACATGATGGGCGTTTATTTATTGAACAAAGCATCAAAATGGGTGCTTGTGCTGTTTTGTCGGAAACTAACAAGCAATCCGAGCATGGTCAGATAACCATAAGATCCGGTGTGCCGGTGTTCGCCGTTTACAAACTTGCTACTATCTTAAGTGCATTAGCATACCGTTTCTTTTTTAGGCAAATCAAGTTACATAAAGTGATTGCGGTGACCGGTACCAATGGAAAAACGACGATAGCAACTTTGTTAGCTAACAGTTTTATGCTATTAGGTAAACAGAGCGCACAAATGGGCACCATTGGAAACGGTTTATTTGGGCAGTTAAAAAGCAGTTTAAATACAACCTTAGATGCTATCTCGGTATTTTCTGAATTGCATTGTTATCAGCAGCAAGGAGTTGAATATACGATAATGGAAGTATCCTCTCACGGATTGGATCAGGGACGAGTCTCCGCATTACCTTTTTTTAGCGCAATATTTACTAATTTAACCCGTGACCACCTTGATTACCATGGCTCAATGGAAAATTATGCTATCGCCAAAAAAAGCCTATTTGAAAAATATCCTCTCAAACAGCGTATCATTAATGCCGATGACCCAATCGGCGCACAGTGGTTAACTGATTTTCCCGATGCCGTTAGTTATGGGGTTAATGCCAAAGCCTTAACCGATAAACAATCTTATCTGCGGGTAACTGATGTTGATTATCATGCTCAAGGCTTCAATTTCGCATTTCAATCAAGTTGGGGGAAGGGAGCAGTATCCGCGCCCTTTTATGGTGACTTTAATGTTGCAAATTTGGCTGCCGTATTAACCCAATTATTAATCGAAAAGGTCAGCATAGCGCAAGTACAAACAATTTTTCCGCAATTAAGCACAGTGCCGGGACGGATGGAGCAGTATCATTTTGCGCAACAAAATATCACCTTTGTGGTTGACTACTCGCATACACCCGATGCGTTGGAAAAGGCATTATTAGCACTGCAAAAACATAGGGCTTGCGGGCGTCTTATTTGTGTTTTCGGCTGTGGCGGGGATCGCGATAGGGGTAAACGTCCACTGATGGCTAAAGTTGCGGAACTTTATGCTCAAAAAGTGGTCTTGGTTGATGATAATCCGCGCACCGAAAATGCGCAGTGTATTGTTGAAGAGATATTACAGGGTTTTGCCAGACCCGACAGGGTCGAGGTGATTCATGATCGCTGCCAAGCTGTCAATTATTTATTAAATTCGGCACAATCCGATGATATTGTGCTGCTAGCCGGCAAGGGGCATGAAGATTACCAAATTTTTGGCAAACAAAAAGTGTATTATAGCGATCGGGAATTATTAGCTTCACTGCAAAAATCGGCTGCTTTAGCTGATGATCCGGCACAAAAATGAGTAGATCCTAGCTATCAAGAATAATAGTCAAACATTATAAAATAGTGATTGTCACGCCAGAATATCTGGTATGAAAATGATATTTACCACCATAAAAATAAGAAAAAGGTATTAACATGATCAGCTTAACACTTGCTGAAATAGCTAAAGCAACAGCTGGGCAGGTAATTAATTGTGAGCACCGAGAGACTGTTTTCAATAATATCAGCACCGACACCAGACATATTCAAGCCGGTGATCTGTTTATCGCACTGCGCGGTGAATTCTATGATGCGCACCAATTTTTAGAAAAAGCCGTGCAGCAGGGCGCTGGCGCGTTATTAATTGAACAGAAAACTGGGATCGATTTACCCTGTATTCTGGTAAAAGACACAAGAATCGCATTAGGTCTATTAGCTAGTTATGTCCGGCTGCAAATAAGCGGGTTAAAATGTGCTGCGATTACCGGCAGTAATGGTAAAACAACCACCAAAGAATTATTAAGTGCAATACTTTGCAGTCATACGGGTGATAATGAAACTGTATTAGCAACAGCGGGTAATTTTAATAATGACATCGGTTTACCCCTTACTTTATTACGTTTAAGCGAACAAGTCCGTTACGCCGTGGTCGAGTTAGGTGCTAACCATTTAGGTGAAATTTCCTATACGGCGCAACTTGCAAAACCCGATGTGGCATTAATCAATAATGTGATGCCTGCTCACCTTGAAGGTTTTGGATCGCTACAGGGTGTTGCACAAGCAAAGGGAGAAATCTGGTCAAGTCTAGGTGAAGCCGGGATCGCGGTGGTGAATTTAGATGCCGATTTCGCCAGTGAGTATTTAACCCAGTTGGAAAAACTAAACCGACAGGTATTCACTTTTTCGAGTGAAGGTAAAAAAGCCCATGTTTATGCGTCGAATATTGCGTTTTCTCCCTTGGGGAAGGCGTCATTTCAGCTTGATGTGACGCTTGATATGAACCCGCGAGTAATCTCTATCCAATTGAATTTAGCGGGATTACATAATGTGAGTAATGCACTTGCCGCCGCAACAATGGCAATTGCCTTAGGCTGTAGCTTGAAGGAAATACAAACAGGTTTAAGTTCAGTTAAACAGGTAAATGGACGAGTTGATAGTCGTCAAATTAATGAATTTGTGACTTTGATTGATGATACTTATAATGCTAACCCAGCTTCGGTGGAAGTGGCTATCGATTTGCTCCAACAATACTCTACCGCTCGTCTTCTTATCCTTGGAGATATGGCTGAATTAGGCGAGTTTAGTGAACATGAGCACCTGCTAATTGGTGAATATGCGGCGCATAAGGGAATTGAAAAATTAATTACTGTCGGTAAGTTAAGCGCTAAAATCCATCAGGCTTTTAAGCAAGCAGGCAATGCTGAAGCGCTACACTTCGCGGATAAAAAGCAAGTAAATGCTTACTTAAAAGATCTATTGTTAGTCCAAAAAAACAAGCTGACGATTTTAGTTAAAGGCTCGCGTGGTTCAAAAATGGAAGAAGTTGTTAACTTTATCAAACAGGCAGAAAATAAATTCTGCGCTTGATTTGCTAACAATAATAATTAATCAATAGGGTATAAGACTATGATCGTCTGGTTAGCTGAGCTATTTTCAAGCCATTTTACATTTTTGAATGTATTAACATATCTGTCGGTGCGAACTGTCATGGCGGTATTAACCGCGTTAGCATTTTCACTGTTTTTTGGCCCTAAATTAATACGTTTTTTACAAAAGTTTCAGATTGGTCAAATCGTCCGGCAGGATGGCCCTGAATCTCATTTTAGTAAGGCTGGTACGCCAACCATGGGCGGCATTTTGATTCTCGGTGCAATCACCTTTTCAAGCTTATTATGGGCCAGGTGGGATAACCATTATGTTTGGATAGTGATTTTTACAACCCTTGCTTTTGGCGCAATTGGTTTTATGGATGACTATTTAAAAGTGGTCCGTAAACACCCTGACGGTTTAATTGCCCGCTGGAAATATTTTTGGCAATCGGTTACGGCGCTGCTTCTTGGGGGGGTATTGTTTTTAAGCGCAACAACGCCGGCGGAGCTCACTTTTGTGATGCCGTTTTTTAAAGAATATATGCCTTATCTCGGCCTGGCTTTTATCCCCTTAGTCTATTTTACCGTGGTGGGCAGCAGTAATGCGGTTAATTTGACCGATGGTTTAGATGGATTAGCGATTATGCCGACGGTAATGGTGGCCGCTGCCTTTGCCTTAATCGCCTACCTGACAAGCCACGTTAATTACGCCCATTATCTGTATATTCCCTACATTCCTAAAGCCAGCGAATTGGTGGTTATCTGCGGCACTATAGTGGGAGCTGGTTTAGGGTTTTTATGGTTCAATACCTACCCTGCACAAGTTTTTATGGGTGATGTGGGTTCACTGGCATTGGGGGCTTTACTGGGTGTAATTGCTGTTTTGGTTCGTCAGGAAATCCTGCTGGTTATTATGGGCGGGATATTCGTAGTGGAAACACTGTCGGTTATTTTACAGGTAGGTTCATATAAAATGCGTAAACGGCGCATTTTTAGGATGGCGCCAATTCACCATCATTATGAGAAAAAAGGTTGGCCTGAGCCGCGTGTTATTGTTCGTTTTTGGATTATTACTATCGTTTTAGTATTAATCGGTTTAGTGACACTGAAGGTACGTTAAAATGTCGAACCAGCAGATTGCCGTTGTAGGACTTGGAGAAACCGGATTATCTTGTGTTAATTTCTTATTAAAACAAGGTAAGCAAGTGACCGTATTTGATACACGGCAAACTCCTCCCGGTGAACAAAAGCTTGATAGTTCAGTTAAACTGCTCAAAGGTGAATTGAGCTTCGAGTTGCTTGCTAAGTTTGAGTTGATTATTGTAAGCCCCGGCATAGCGTTAGCGACGCCGGCATTACAATTTGCCCTTGTCAAAGGTTGTGAGGTAATTGGTGATATTGAGTTGTTTGCCCGTGAGCTTAAACAACCTGAATATGCGCATGCTAAATTAGTCACTATCAGCGGTTCAAATGGTAAAAGTACAGTGACCAGTTTACTTGGCGAAATGGCCGTTGCTGCAAAAGTAAAAGTGGCTGTTGGTGGTAATATTGGCGTTCCCGCGCTTGATTTACTCGCCCCTGAAATTGACTTGTATGTCTTAGAATTATCAAGCTTTCAATTAGAAACTACCTTTTCATTAAATGCGGATATCGCGACTATCTTAAATATCAGTGAAGATCATATGGACAGATATGACTCCTACGCAGACTATACAGCTGCAAAACATCGACTTTATGAGCAATGCAAGATGGTGCTGTATAATCGCGATGATCAATTAACTTACCCAAAAAATCCCAAGGTGAATAAAACCAGCTTTGGTTTTGATAGGCTCGCTTATGGATTGCTAAGCGACGCAGATCAGCAGATATTTTTGGCAAAAGAAGGCTCCGCGATACTCGCCGTCCACCACTTAAAATTAAGTGGTAAGCATAACTGGATGAATGCCTTGGCCGCTTTTGCATTGGGTGAGGCGGTCGGCTTAAGCGAAACTGCCATGTTAACGGCCTTACAAGAATATGCTGGTTTGCCGCACAGGTGTGAATTTGTTACTGAGATAAACAATATTCGTTGGATAAACGACTCAAAAGCCACCAATATTGGTGCGACGCAAGCCGCGTTATGGGGTTTGTCGGAAACTATACCCGGCAATGTGCATGTTATTTTAGGGGGGGATGGCAAAGGCGCGGATTTTAATGAGTTAGCGTCTGTGTTAGAGGAGATCCATGGTCTGATCGTCTGTTTTGGGCTGGATGGGCAAAAAATAGCCGCACAAAATAAACGCGCACTGCTGGTTGAAAATTTAGATCAGGCCGTTGATAAAATTTTCACAACGGCACAAGCAGGGGATTTGGTTATATTAAGCCCGGCCTGCGCCAGTTTAGATATGTATAAAAACTTTATGCAGCGAGGTGAGCACTTTAAACGTTTAGTTAAGGCCTTGCTTGCGAGAACCAACGGATGACATTATTTAATGGATTTAGACAAAGGCTGAGTAACAATTCCTCTCAACCCTATGACAGGAAACTTTTAATTGTTACCTTTATTCTGATGTGTATTGGCATGGTGATCGTATCATCTTCATCAATTCCCGAAGGTATTGCCCTATCCGCCGATCCCTTTCGTTTTCTTAAGCGTCAAGCCTTCTATTTAATACTTTGTTTAGTGTTGTTATGCGCTGTGGTGAGTATTCCGATGAAACGCTGGTATGACCACCAAGGTATTATACTCAGCTTGGCCTTTTTAGGCATGATTGCGGTTTTGTTGGTGGGCACCGAAGTAAACGGGGCGCACCGCTGGTTACGATTAGGGCCGGTTAATATACAACCATCAGAATTTGCTAAACTTGCGATTATTTTCTTTTTAGCAAGTTATCTTTATCGCCGTCAAAAAGAAGTGATCGATACCATAAAAGGTTTTATTAAACCTCTGGTAGTATTATCTGCATTCTCATTATTGCTACTGTTACAGCCGGATTTAGGTTCAACAGTGGTGATTGTTGTTATCATGATGGGCATGTTATTTATTGCCGATGCCAAGTTGATTTCATTTGTTGGCATAGGTGTCTCATTACTGGCTGTTCTTGTGATGCTGATAATGACCTCGCCCTACCGCATGGCCCGTGTTTTTGGCTTTTTGGATCCCTGGGCAGATCCCTTTGGCCGCAGTTATCAATTAACCCAATCGCTGATGGCCTTTGGTCGAGGTGGTTGGTTTGGACAAGGGTTAGGGAATTCCGTGCAGAAATTAGAATATTTGCCCGAAGCCCATACAGATTTTATCATGGCAATACTGGCAGAAGAGTTAGGTTTTGTTGGTGTTAGTCTGGTTATTATGTTGGAATTTTATGTGGTTTATAAAGCCTTTTCTATCGGTAAAAATGCGCTTAATCAAACCTTTGTTTTCTCCGGTTATGTCGCTATTGGTATTGCCATCTGGTTTGCTTTTCAAACAGCTGTTAATATTGGTGCTGCATCCGGTATTGCGCCAACCAAAGGGTTAACCCTTCCTTTAGTAAGTTATGGCGGTTCGAGCCTGATCACCATCTCTCTGGCGATAGGTTTATTATTACGTATCGATTATGAAACACGCATTGCGACTGCAAAAACGGTGATTAAAAAAGTCAAACGATCTAAAAAAACAAAATTAAAAGAAACAGCAGGTGAAGTTGATGCCCAATAAAAAAACACTAGTGGTCATGGCAGGCGGTACGGGTGGGCACGTATTCCCGGGACTTGCCGTCGCAGATGCACTAAAAGAACAGGGCTGGGAAGTCAGTTGGTTGGGGACAGAGGATCGTATGGAAGCGCAACTTGTCCCTCAACATGGATATGAAATAGATTTTATCGATATTGCCGGCATACGGGGAAATGGCCTAAAACGTTTATTAATGGCGCCAATGCGGATCATTAAGTCGATCTGCCAAGCACGCTCTGTGTTAAAAAAACGCAAGGTTGACTTAGTCTTAGGCATGGGAGGCTTTGCCAGCGGACCGGGTGGTATTGCCGCTTGGAGCATGGGAATCCCAGTTGTTTTACATGAGCAAAATGCCGCAGCCGGATTAACAAATCGAATTTTATCACTATTTTCTAAGCGTGTATTAATGGGTTTTACAGGTGCTTTTCAAAGTGACAAAGCTATTCTGGTGGGCAACCCTGTGCGCAAGCAGCTTATTAGGCTGCCGGTAAAAAAAATAACCCCTGAGAATGAAGCCCTTAAAGTACTAGTGGTTGGTGGGAGTCTAGGGGCTAAAGTCTTAAATGACTTATTACCCAAAGTATTCAGTTCATTTCGCGATACCGAGCTTAATGTTATGCATCAGAGCGGCAAAGGACATTACCAAGCTTTGCAACAAAGTTACCAAGAACTGCAGGTTACGGCAAATGTACAAGAATTTATTGCTGATATGGCGAGTGCCTATGACTGGGCAGATTTGGTTATTTGCCGCGCGGGGGCGTTAACTGTTGCGGAGTTAGCCGTTGTCGGTTTACCCGCTATTTTTGTTCCGTTGCCGCATGCTGTTGATGATCATCAAACTAAAAATGCACAATATTTAGTTGAACAAGAAGCGGCGGTGTTAATCGCACAAAAAGAATTAACTGCAAAAAAATTAAGTGATTATTTGCGTATATTCCTACAAAATAGAAAATTATTGACTGCGATGTCGCAAAAGAGTAAAAAAGCAGCAATTATTGATGCAACCGAGCGGGTTGCTTCTATTTGTAATCAATTAGTCGGAGCAACGCGCAATTAAATATTGCTGGCTTACAATTTTATTTAAGATAAGTGATTTATTATGATGAAAATCGACCTAGCCCAAATTCGTACTATGGTACCTGAAATGCGCCGCGTTAAACAAATTCATTTTGTGGGGATCGGCGGCGCAGGTATGGGCGGGATTGCCGAAGTATTAGCCTATGAAGGTTATAAAATTTCCGGATCTGATATTGCTGAAAATCCGGTTGTTAAGCGATTACGTTCACTCGGTGCTGAGATTTTCATCGGTCATCAACAAGGTAATATATATGGTGCGTCTGTGGTGGTTGTTTCAACTGCCATTAATGCTGATAATCCAGAACTGTTAGCGGCGCAACAGGCCCGAATCCCCGTGGTGCGGCGAGCCGAAATGTTGGCTGAATTGATGCGTTATCGCCATGGCGTTGCCGTTGCCGGTACACATGGTAAAACCACCACAACAAGCTTAATCGCGAGTATTTATGGGCAAGCTCAGCTCGATCCCACTTTTGTCATCGGCGGTCTGTTAAATAGCGCAGGTACAAATGCAAAATTAGGGCAAAGTCGCTATTTAATCGCAGAAGCCGATGAAAGTGATGCCTCATTTTTACATTTGCAACCTATGGTTGCAGTAGTGACCAATATTGAAGCTGACCATATGGAGACCTACCAGGGGGATTTTGAGGTATTAAAAGATACTTTTATCCGCTTTATACACAACTTGCCTTTTTATGGCACTGCAGTGGTATGCCTTGATGATGCTGTTATTGAACAACTAATCCCGCGTTTTGCTCGACAAACTGTGACTTATGGTTTTCATGAACAAGCGGATGTGCGTATTTCAGATTTCTCACAATGCGTAAATCGCAGTGAATTTTTAGTGCATAGAATTAATAAACCGGCAATGAAAATTGAGCTTAATCTTCCTGGGAAACATAATGCATTAAATGCTGCGGCAGCGATCGCTGTCTCTATGGAAGACGACATTGATGATTCCTCAATTTTAATGGCACTTAATGAATTTGCCGGTATTGGCCGCCGCTTTGAACAATACGGTGAATTTGAAACCGGGCGTGGTAAAGCTATTTTGGTTGATGATTACGGTCACCACCCGACTGAAGTTCAAGCAACTATCGATGCTGCGCGTGCGGCTTGGCCAGAGAAACGTTTAGTCATGGCTTATCAGCCGCACCGATATACAAGAACACGTGATCTCTATGAAGACTTTGCGCATGTTTTAGCGCAAGTAGATCAATTGTTACTGCTGGATGTTTATCCTGCAGGTGAAACGGCTATCGCGGGTGCTGATAGCCGTTCATTATGCCGTACTATCCGCCAACGCAGTGGTAAAGAGCCTATTTATGTTGCCAGTCCAGGGGTGTTGCCGGCAATGCTGGCGCAGATAATTACCGATGGTGACCTTGTTTTAACGCAGGGGGCCGGCAATATTGGTGCGGTAGTTAAAACATTAGCTGAATTACAACTAAATATAGTAAAAATGAAAGAAGTGAGTCGCGCACAATGAATTTAGATTTTGGTAAAGTAGCCGTTTTATTGGGTGGTAACAGTGCCGAGCGTGACGTTTCGTTAAGTTCTGGAAAAGCTGTGTTAAATGCATTGTTGCGTCAAGGTGTTGATGCCTATGCTATTGATCCTAAGTTTGATGATTTATTGCTGTTAAATAAATCAAATTTTGATCGTGTTTTTATTGCCTTGCATGGTAGAGGAGGGGAAGATGGGGTTATACAGGGGTTTTTAAGTACATTAGGTATTCCCTACACTGGCAGTGATGTTTTAAGTTCGGCCATTGCAATGGATAAATCAAAGACTAAACAAATTTGGCAAAGTCTGCAATTACCGACAGCTCAGTACTTAATCATTGATAAAGCGGCATTTGATCCCGCACACGCCGGACAGATACTGAAAAATTTATCGGGTACAGTGATGGTGAAACCCGTGAGTGAAGGTTCAAGTCTCGGTATGGCAAAAGTAAGCGATGCAAAGGAGCTTATAACCGCACTGGCGGAGGCCTTTAAATTTGACCAGAAGGTATTACTTGAAACCTGGATCACCGGGCAAGAATATACTGTATCAATGTTAAATGGCAAAGCATTACCGGCTATCCGGATGCATACTGATAATATATTTTATGATTATCAGGCTAAGTATCAATCGACGCAAACTCAATATTATTGTCCTTGCGGTCTTGAACAAGAGAAGCTGGATGAATTAAATAAATTAGCTGAAAATGCTTTTACCGCCATTGGTTGCCGCGGATGGGGGCGAGTGGATTTTATGCTGGACGCGTCAGGGCAATGGTATTTATTAGAAGTGAATACGGTGCCCGGTATGACAGAAACAAGCTTAGTCCCTAAAGCTGCAAAACAAGCTGGTTACGATTTTGATCAGCTTACGCTCGAAATTTTAAAGCAAACACTGTAATTATATGGTCTTTGAATTAAAAAAAATTAAAATTGGCAAATGGATTAGTTTGATTTTTTTTCTCGTTTTAATCTATGGGTTACAGGACAGTTATTCAAAATTAAAAGCATGGTTAACCGATCAGCAATCCTTACCCTTAACCTTTTTAATTTTAACCGGTGATTTGCAACACGTTTCTTCGGATGATGTACGCAGCGTATTAAAAGAGCAAAAAAACAGGTTGAATTTTTTTACCCTGGAAATTGAACAAATCCAGAAACAGCTTGAAGAGATGCCATGGGTTTATTCTGCGTCAATACGCAAACAATGGCCTGATACAATAAAAATCCACATTGTGGAACAATCAATTATTGCAATTTGGAACAATAACGCGCTGTTAAACGAAGCGGGGGAGATTATTCACACCTCTCCGGAGAGTATTATTGATCAATATATTCAGCTCTATGGCGAAGATGAATTTGCTAAGAAAGTACTGCAAACTTACTTGGAAGTTGAACAATTATTAAAAGTGAACAATTTTAAGATTAAATTATTAAGTAGCGATAAGCGTAACTCAAGTAACATAGTGTTAGAAAATGGTATTGCATTACGCTTAGGAAAAGAACAAAAACTGGATCGTATTCAACGCTTTTTAAGTGTATTTCCATTGATAGAAAATAAATACGATATTAATACAATTGATTATTTAGACTTGCGTTACGATACAGGGATAGCGATTGGTTGGCAAAAAGAGAAATCTTGATATTTAATATAGACCCCAAGATTGTGCAGTTTAATGAAGATAACGGTGAGTTTTGAGTATGGAAAGTAGTTACACAGTGGGATTAGATATTGGCAGTAGTAAAATTGTTCTCTTAATTGGAGAGCAAATGGCCAATGATATGATCAATATCGTAGGCATTGGAGAAGTGCCCGCAAAAGGTGTTGATAAAGGTTCTGTTACTGATTTAGATTCCGTTGTCACTGCGATTCAAAAGGCATTAAGGCTTGCTGAAGAGATGGCCAATTGTAAAGTGTCCTCGGTGAATTTATCGGTTTCTGGTGCGCATATTGAATCGACGAATGAATCGGGCACCTGGGCTATCGACGATAATGAAGTCTCCGCCTATGATATTGCCAGTGTGCTGCATAATGCCCAATCAATTAAAATACGTGACGATCAACGTTTATTACATGTGATCCCGCAACAATACTCTATTGATTATCAAGAAGGTATTTGTAATCCGTTGGGGTTATCTGGGGTTAAACTAAAAGCGGATGTGCACTTAATTACCTGCCATAATGATTTTGTAAAAAATTTAGAAAAAGCGGTTGAATTATGCGGTTTATCAATCGAACAACTGACCTTCTCGGGTG
>JBLIEH010000008.1:0-23104 GCA_047632875.1 Psychromonas sp.
AGCCGCGCATGATGTTGATCGAGAAACGAATCATGTCGTAAGCAGGAATTTTTGCATCACCATAGGCTGGATGTGGTACACGCTGATAGGGCAGCCCAAAAACACTGTCTATCTCTTCCGTGGTGAGCGGATAGGCAGGCGGATTGATCCACACTAAACGTTCGCCGTGGAACTGTGCTAAGGCGCGTGCGCAACCAGGATTGGTTTCTTGATGCATAATACGAGAGGCATGGGCATAGAGCACTTTATCCTGGCATACCTTCTCATAGCTTGGCAGTTGGATATAAGTTTTTTCCCAAGGTTTTTTCTTTTTAGGTTTAAATTCTGCCGGTTGGATAGTAATAACCTGGGTTGGATCGTTTAAGCTTTCGTCCGCCAGTTTTTGCGTGGCGCAGGCTACGTTGATATCGGCATAGGGATTGATAATAGGATCTATTTTACCCAGTTGATCCACTTTACGTGAATCTACGCCATCCCAACCAGGTAATGCGGTTTTGGTCAAAATAGCCGTGCCGCGGATCTCCGTAAGGTCGCTTATCTGTTCGCCCTGTGATAAACGGTGCGCAACTTCCAGGAGAGGCCGTTCAGCATTACCATATAATAAAATGTCGGCCTTAGCATCGAGAATAACAGCGCGGCGAACTTTATCTGACCAGTAATCATAATGGGCAATACGGCGTAAGCTGGCTTCAATCCCGCCAATTACGACGGGCACAGATTTGTAAGCTTCTTTGCAGCGTTGTGTATAGACTAATACCGCACGATCCGGACGTTTGCCGCCTTCATTGTTGGGGGTGTAGGCATCATCATGGCGCATACGGCGTTCCGCTGTATAACGGTTGATCATCGAGTCCATATTACCCGCTGAAACACCAAAAAACAGGTTAGGTTTACCTAGCTCCATGAAAGCTTCTTTGCTCTGCCAATCTGGCTGAGCAATAATACCAACACGGTAACCCTGTGCTTCCAGTGTGCGACCGATCACCGCCATGCCAAAACTGGGGTGATCAACATAAGCGTCACCCACAACGAGAATAATATCGCAACTATCCCAGCCCAGTTTTTTCATCTCTTGGCGTGACATCGGGAGGAATGGCGCTGCCTTTTCGTTTCTGGATTTAAATGACGGGTATGAGAAAAGGGGTCTTTCAGCTTGTAATAGATCAACGCTCATTGTTTTTGCCTAACTAGAAAATGAGCAACGATTATACAGGAGAAATTAAACTCTGCGATGCTTTCTTGACCATGATGTTTTTGTGGGTAATAACTGGTTGATATTTAAGTGCTAAATAAATTCAGCACTTAAATATTTAACTATACTAGGAAATTATCAGTGGTTCGGCAAGTTTTCCGATTAATTGACCGCTTTCCACTTTGACATTATTAAGCATCACACCAATCACATCCCCGAGTTGTAATTCGGTTTGTTGCGCAATAATCACTTTGCCTAAGGCCTGATTGCAGTCTATTTTTTTGGCGTCGCTGCTGTCTTTGCAAAGTAGCGAGCAAGGGATAAAGAAAGTTGCCCCATTTTCTTGTATTCTGACCCGGATACCCGCTTTAATAATATCAAAAATCTCTGCTTTATAGCACCACTGAGACGCTACCTGATCCTTTAGATACTGGCTATAAAGGAGGTTATTAACATCTCTTTCGGCCAAACGTTGTAATTTACGGGCATTATTGAGTAATTGTCCGATATCATTATCAATCTGGATATTATCTTCTTTTAACAACACTGATTTAATCAACCTATGGTTAAGTAAATCACCGTACTTGCGGATAGGGGAGGTCCAAGTCGCGTAGTGGGTGACACCAAGGGTAAAATGCGCTTCCGGGGTGTTTTTAATATCGGCATAACTGAGCAGTTTACGTAATCTGTGGTCCAGGTAACAGTTGTGCAGCCGATTAGTTTGTTGGCGAATTTTTGTATAACCAGCCACGGAGGACAAGCTTTCGATATCACTTTCAATGCCGAACTCTGCAAGTAAAGAGACTGCTTTTGCCAGACGTTCACTGGCAAATCCTGAATGGGTATTAAACACACCTTGCTGTTTATGTTTGGCTAAAAAGTTACCCGCACATATATTGGCGGCAATCATTGATTCTTCTACCAGGCGATTAGCACTGCGCCTTGGCTCGCAGAGTATTTCGTAAATCTCACCTTTATTATTTAGTTTTAAGTTGTAATCAGGTTGGTTTTTAAACACGGCATTATGATCTGTTCGCCATTGCAGACGTGTGAGAGAAAGTTGATCTAAGCTGCGTAGTTGCTCGGCAAGTTGGCTATTAGGTTTCCAGTCATGAGTGCTCGGATCTTCATTTTCAAGATAATTGGAAACGTCCGTATAGTTAAGGCGGTAATGAGATTTTATCCATGCGCCATAAAATGCGGGCTCACCCTCAATTTCACCCTTTTTATTAATATGGATAGTGCAGCAGAGCGTTGCACGTTTTTCACCCTCTTTTAATGAACAAAGACTGTCGCTCAAATCACGCGGCAACATGGGCACATTAAAGTTAGGTAAATATAAAGTAAATGCCCGTCGTTTAGCTTCAGCATCCATGTCGCTATTTTCCGGCACGTAGGCGGACGGATCTGAAATTGCGACGGTCAAGTTCCAGCCATTTTGATCAGCTTCGATGTACAGTGCATCGTCCATATCTTGGGTGTTAACACCATCGATAGTGAAAAAGGGAGATTTAGTTAAATCACTGCGGGGTAATTGCGGATCGATAACTTGCCATGGATGATCAAATTCAGGGGCTTTGTTGGCTAAGTTATGGGTTGCGACGATCAATAAACGATAGGCGAAGGGATCATTGGCATCGGCTACTTTTTCAATTATTTGGGTTAAAAAACCATTGCCTTCAAGGGCATGACTTAATAATTCAACTTTAACCCAATCACCATCTTGATATCCCTGGGACTGTAAAGATTGGCTTCCTTTTATTTTAAAAAAGCCTTTAAGCAAGGGATTTTTGGGGATAAGTGAGGTGTTTTTTTGCTTGATAACTAAGCGGGCGATAAACACCGCTGAATCTGTTTTCTTGAGTTGATCTGGCTCCGCGGTTGATTTATCACCATTACCACGAATAAATGCATTAATGCGATCACCGTGTAATACCTTTTTCATCTCATTGGGCGGGATGAAAAAACGTTTACCTTTATCTGTTTCTAAAAAGCCATAACCACGATCAGTTGCTTTAACCGTTCCCTGACGTTTGGGAATATCTTCTTGAATTTGTTTTTTTAATTGACTTAGCAACGGATTGTTTTGAAACATAAAATAAAACCTTAAATAGATGTCGGTATAAGCAGCCAGTTTTGAAATGAAATGCGCTCAGCTGTTTAACAGTGTTAAATATAAAGGTGATCGCGTTTTAATAAAAGAGGCAATGCCATAAAAATCACAATTATTAAATAATTTTAAAAAGTACTTGGCTTTTTAACTAAAGCTGTTTAATATGCGCCTCGTTCCGGAGGGGTGGCAGAGCGGCTGAATGCACTGGTCTTGAAAACCAGCGAGGGTTAATAGCTCTCCGAGAGTTCAAATCTCTCCTCCTCCGCCACATTTGAAAAGGCACTAACTGTTTACAGTTAGTGCCTTTTTGCATTATACGACTGGATTTTATACGTTATGAGAGCTGAATCTCTGCTGTTATTTATTCAGCTACATTTAAAAAGGCTTCTCATTGAGAAGCCTTTTTTCGTTTAAGCCTATCTTCATATCTAATGCCGTTCCGTATACAGAGCAGATCGGTAAGATATAATGCAGTGATTAACGATTAAAACGGCGTAACTGCGATACCACCTTAATCAATAAGGTGGCATTAGCTTTATCTTCAGCAAGTGGCTTACCATTCCAATCTATACTGTTGATTTCACCATCATTTGAAAATTGAGTGATTCTCTCTTTTTCGTAAACCACATACTTGTTTAAATCCCCTGACAATAAAAACTGACGTTCACTATCATCAAATAAATTTTGTCCGCTACTATACAAATTTGCATTAGATTGACTGCCTAAAGATTTTTCCATCAAAGTAGGGACAATATCAAGATGACTGGTCATGCGCGAAATTTGAACGGCATTTTCACCCGGCCACAATATTACCAGTGGCACATGAGCATCGCTTATCGCGCTTTGTGCCGAACTGTTTTTGGCGAAAGACAGCGCATGCGTTCCGGTAATAATGACGATGGTATTTTGCAGTTGAGCTTTAGTTTTTAGCGCTTTGATTATCTGTGCTATCTGTTGATCAATTGCTAATACTTGTTTTTGATATATCGCAAGCTTCTTAGTGTGATCCGTGAAGCTGACATGTTCGGCGTCATGCAAAAATGATTTATCCGGTTGTTCGTAGTATAAGAAGCTGAACCAATTGTTTGTGTCATTTTGCTGATTTAACCAATCGCGCCATTTTTTTGTGATCTTCTGATTACCATCCGTTGCACTTGCATTATTTAGCTGATTTGTTTCTAAGCTGCTGAAACTGCTTTGTAAAAACTCGGGCTGAGTGAAGCCAATACTTGAAAATAAGCCAAACTGATAATGCTGTTGCTGTAAACGGTTTAATAAAACCGGGGGAATATAATTTAGTGTTATATCTGACCAATAACTATTTGGCAAAGCATAAAATAAGCTAAAAATACCCTGGGCACGATTACTCGCGCCACTGTAATGCTGTTTAAAATTTAAACCCTGTTGGCTCAGCTTAAAAAGCTGGGGCATATTTTGCTCATTTAACATGTCTGCGCGTAATGCTTCAACGGTCACTAATAAAATATTTTCCGCGGGTTTTGCGGCTTGTGTTGGCAGAAAAGTTAATGGCTTTCTCGGATAACGTAATTCATTTTTAGACTCATTGCTCTGGCGACTGATACGCTCATGTAACTTATCTTCGCTTAACCAGCCCTGATTTTTCAAAAAAGTACGTGCAGTCATAGGATAAGAGAGCGGGTAGGTTGCTTTTTGTTGGGTAATGGGGCGATATTGCTTTGCATCGGCCCATATATAAGCTAAATGCGTGATAACAAAGGCGCTAAACAGGACAACCGCAATAGACTTACCAATACGTTTAGCCTGCAATTTACGGCATTTTATCCACACCAAATAGGAAACAAATAGTTCAATAATAAAGATAATCGGAATTGAGATGTAATGCAGGTTAATTGTGTAAATTTCTTCGACTTGCGCGGGACTTTGTAAAAAATGCCAGATTAAAGGGTTAAGATGAAAATTATAAAGTTTGAATATTTGCGTATCAACAATTAAAAAAGTGATTAAAATAGTGCTGATAATAATAGCAATAACACGGTATAAGCGCGGGAAAGGGATTAAAAATGCCAAGGGGAATAAAATCAGCATAAAGACAGCAGCACAGAGAAAACTGAAATGCCCAATTAAACTAATAAATTGATAAATAACGCCGGCAACGGAATCCGCCATACCGGAATAGGCGATATATCGTAACCCGATCAGGGAAACAATTATTATATTAAAAAAAGTAAACCAATGCGCCCAGCTTATTAAGCGGGAAACTTTGTCATGGAATTTATTACCAGTTTCTACCATAGTCTTTATTTTTCTTTAGAATTAATCGAAGCCGAAAGTGCTTTGATAAATTTATCGCTGATGTCAGTGCGTTTTTTAACCGGAACCTGACTGTTAATGACGTGTGTGATGGCATTGCCCAGTACCATTAAACTTAAATCAACTGAGACATCATTTTGATGAAGTACTTCCATCACTTCATCAAGTATTGTTTCGATCTTGTTGTTTGAATATTTAGACATAATAGGCATGTTGACTGGCTCACTTTAAAGTAAAAAAGGTGATAGTAACTTACTCTTTCAATTATACCAATCACTTAAGGCTGGTTGTTTTTATTTTTAGTCAGTGAATAGAAATTATAGGCTATTTATTCAATCACTCTGTATAATTTACGGCTACCTCTTTATAAATAAGGTGAAAAAAGTTATGAACATCTCTGCCAGTAATATTATTTTACATTCCTTAACCTACAACCCTGAAGGGGTTTTGCAATGTAAAATGCGTGAAGGAGAGTTGCCTGTTTCAGCTTCGATCGATGAATTTTTAAGCAAACTGCATCGTACTTACCAAAGTAAAACGAATAAAGCCTTTGCTTCTTTTTGTGATCAAACCGGTGAGTCAGATCGTTTTAGAAAGGCGCTGACTGATCAGATGACCCAACAGCTCGATTTTGTCCGCTTTTCACAACAAGCCGCCAGCTGTTTAGTTGAAGAGTTGCAAAAGCACGATTTTGCGGAAGAGGGAATCCTATTAATCAGTAAATATAGTTGGACAGCAAGTGATTATTTATTCATTGCGTTACTGCAAAATAATCACTCAATCAGTGTTAATGATAACCTGGAGTTGCAGGTGAGTCAGCATATTGAAACCAGCAAAATACAGCTGGTCGCACGTATTGATTTAACGTTATTGGCACGAGATCCGCAGTCAAATCGTTACATCTCGTTTATCAAAGGACGTGCCGGGCGTAAAGTGTCTGATTTTTTCCTGGATTTTATGGGCGCACAGGAAGGTTTTGATGCAAAAGAGCAAAATCAGGGCTTAATGAAGGCGGTTGATGAATTTTGTGAAAATCAATCCTTGCCCGTAGCGAAGAAAAAACAAGTACGTGAAGTTGCCTTTGACTATTGTAAGGAGCAGTTGAAACAGGGGGATGATATTGAACTTTCTGTCTTATCAGAGCAATTGCAGGATTCACCAAAACTGGAAGGCAGTTTTTACGACTTTGTGAGTGAAGATTATCAATTAGAAAACAGTTTTCCCGCGGATCGCAGTGTGGTGAGAAAATTGACCAAATATGTGGGACAGGGGGGGGGCATGAGCATTAGTTTTGATCAAAAACACCTTGGGGAACGCATCTTCTATGATGCGGACAGTGATACATTAACGCTTCAGGGGATCCCGCCGAATTTACGGGAGCAGTTAAAACGTGATAACTTTGCCGAAGATAATCAACAGGATGATCAAAACCCGCCATTTTAACAAAGCACTTAATTATCATAAGTGATTGTAACAATAATATTAACCAAAATAGGCATAAATTTGGCAGGCAAACACCGGTTTTGGCTGCCGTTTATTACATGAGGATAGAATGAAATTATTTGTACGCGATTTAACGGTTATCGATGCGTCATATTTAGATGAAAATCGAGGTTTTGTAGGTGAAAGTTATCTGGTGGATGTTATCTTAACCGGGGCGCTTAATGAGCAATCCATGATCCTTGATTTCTCCTTGGTAAAAAAACAGATCAAAACGATTATTGATGCCGAAGTAGATCATAAATTACTGGTACCGCGCTCAGCAGATAATTGCACTGTCACTGTGGATGACCAGAGAACACAAGTTGACTTCCAGCTTAATGATCGCTCTGTGATACAATTAAAGTGCCCAAATGAAGGATATTGTTTACTAGAAAGTGACACCGTTTCAATTGCAGTATTAGAAGCTTATCTTGAGCGGATTATTGTGCCGCAGTTACCTGAAAATGTGTTGGGGCTTGAACTTAAATTACGCACTGAAAATATTACCACACCCTATTACCATTACACGCACGGATTAAAAAAACATAATGGTAACTGTCAACGCATTGCCCATGGGCATCGCTCTAAAATCGATATCTTTATTGATGATAAATACAGCGAAGAGTGGGTAGACGAGTGGGCTAACCGTTGGCAAGATCTCTATTTAGTCAGTGCAGAAGATATTATTGCACAATCTGACTTGTCTTTTATGACTGCAGGCTATAATGGCGCAGATTTATGCACCGCTTACCATGCGCCGCAAGGTTACTTTGAGCTTTGTATGCCCGCTGGACGTAGCGAAACTTTACCAAAGGATACTACGGTAGAGTCTCTTTCTGAATTTATTTGTGAACAGATAAAAGCCCGTGTGGGCGATAAAAAAGTCACTGTGTATGCCTATGAAGGTGTGGGTAAGGGCGCAATTTCTGAATTGTAATAGCAGCGTTATAATAAGCGTTTCCCATACTTCAACTGAGTGGGAAACAGGTCTCTAACTTAAGGGAAATATCATGGCAGAAGAAACCATTTTTAGAAAAATCATCGATAAAGAAATCCCGTCGGATCTACTTTATCAAGATCAGTTCGTGACGGCTTTTAGAGATATCCATCCCCAGGCACCGACGCATATCTTAATCATCCCGAATAAATTAATTGCCACTGCGAATGAAATAGAAATAGAAGATGAGCTGTTAATTGGTAAGTTGTATACCGTGGCAAAAAAATTAGCAAAACAGGAGGGGATCGCAGCGTCCGGGTACCGTTTAATTATGAACTGTAATCAAGACGGTGGTCAGGAGGTATATCATATACATCTGCACCTACTGGGCGGGAAACCGCTTGGAAAGTTGATTTCTCGCTAAATATAACTGTTTAACTCAATTTGATGTCATTATAATAAGTGCAGAGTTTAATCGGATATTACGGAGCAACAATGAAAATAAAAACAAATCTATGCATAGCCTTGGCGGTTACTTTTCTGCTAACTGCCTGTTCAACGTCGGTTGAACGAATAGACGCACAAGAGCAAGTTGATTTAAGTGGTGCTTGGAATGATACGGATTCGCAACTGGTTGCCAGGGAAATGATTGACGATTCATTGTCTCGCCCCTGGATTGTCCGATTTGTTACTCAAACAGGCAAAGATCCTGCTGTTATTGTAGGGACAGTTAAAAACTTAAGCCATGAGCATATTAATACCAATACCTTTGTTGCCAATATGGAGCGTGAATTAATCAATTCAGGTCAGGTGCAATTTGTCGCTTCGGCTGGCGCGCGTCAGGAGATCCGTGCTGAACGTGGTGATCAAGATTTAAATGCAACGAGAGATACGCGTAATCTGAGCAGACAAGAATACGGTGCTGATTTTATGATGCAGGGGCAAATCAATACCATTATCGATATGGAAGGAAGAACCCAAGTGCGTTATTACCAGGTGAATTTGGAACTAATCAGCATTAAAGATAACCGTAAAGTTTGGGTTGGTGAGAAGAGAATTAAAAAACTGGTCAGAAACAGTCAGCTACGCGAATAATAACCCTCTTAATCAGGCGCTATAACAATGCCACTCAGCAGATATCTAGCGAGTGGTATTGTTATGTTGGTATCTGGTTTTATTCCCCGTCTTATTGTTCGGTAATTGTATGCATAAAATCTTAATGATTGTTGTTATGACGCTGCTTTCTGGCTGCACAGGATACCAACGGGATTCGAACCAGTTAGCAACGGCCTTAAATACCCAATCGCCAGAGATTGTCTTAGCAAAGCTACAAGATTCTGACCCCAAAGCGCGCGATCATGCGCAATTCCATCTTAATAGAGGTTTATTGGAGTTTCTCACAGGGGATTTTGAGTCTGCAATAAGCACACTTTCTTTAGCCAAAAAAGAGATGTCGGTATTAGAAGCCACTTCAATCAGCGAGAATGTGGGGGCGGGAACATTAAGTGAAACCTTAAGAAGTTATAGCGGTTACCCAACGGATCGGGTTATGGTGCATAATATTTTAGCCCTCAGTTATTTGTTTAACAAGAATATAGAAGGCGCGCGGGTGGAAATACTGCAAGCTGATATTGCCATGAAAAAACTCGCCGACAAAGATTCATTAAATGGCCAGCTGGCAAGTGCCCACCTTATTGCCGGGATTGTTTATGAGATCTTAAATGAACAATCTAATGCCTTGATAAGTTATCGATTTGCGCAGGATATTATTATCCAACGTGCTATGCCCATCCCCCTTGGATTAAAACAAGCGTTACTGCGAATGAGTTTTAAATTGGGTGCTGAGCAACAGTTTACTGACTTTCAACAAGACTTTCCGAATTTGCCAAAACCTAGCCTAAAGACAGATAATCAAGTGTTTGTATTATATTTCGGGGGAGTGGTCAGTCATAAGGTTGAAAGAACGGTGGTGCTGCCAAGTCCCAATTTTGAGCAGTTAATTCGCATCTCAATGCCGGGTTATCCAAGCACAATACAGAATACTAGAAGTGCTCAACTAGGGCTTCCTAAGCAAGGGGTAAGCACTGAAATGGTAGAAAATATGGAGGTCTTAGTGAGGGAAGACTTAGACAGAGAAACTCCTTCTATTTTATTACTGACAACAACTCGTGCAATAGCCAAATATGAACTGGTGCGGCGGGTAAATCAGAAAGACAATCTTATCGGGCTGCTATTAAATATAGCAACAGTGGTCACGGAAAATGCGGATTTACGCAGTTGGAATATGCTGCCGGCCAATATTCAATTTGGTTATCTAGAAACAACTGCAAATGAGATCCAAATTGATAGCTTAAATAGCCCTACTAAAAAAATTAATATTCTTCAAGGCTCGCAAAATTTAATCTTAATTAATAGCTTATCGGATCATGTTTTTCATTATCAGAAGCTTTAAATAACGGGTTAATACTGCACCCGTTTAATTTTGTAAAAATCTATTATTTGGCTATTACTGGTACGAAATAGGCGCATGCTCCAATGCTTTTATTTGTTGATAAAGACGCATAATTGTCGGGGTATGAATCTGCTTAAAGGCGCCTGATTTTAATAAATAACCTGCGATAAATTCATTTTCTGTGTGCCTTTTATAAAAAATATCCCGGTTCATGGAGGAAAAGTTTTCTGCCGTTAAGGTTATTACCTGATGAATGATAGCTACCATCTCTTCTTTATTAAAGCTAACCCCTTCAGCTTCAGCCACCGCTAAACTTTCATTTATCACCTTGGTGATTTGCGTTTGAAAAGAGGGGCTTTTTAATTGTCCATTTTTTACTTGATGAATGGCCGTTAATGGATTTATGACCATATTGATGATCAGTTTCAGCCATAGCTTTTCATTAACATCCTCACACCAGCAGGTATTAGCAAGGGCAGAATTCAGAGGCACTAGTAATGATTGAAACAGTTTTCCCTTGCTGTTGTAGGCGCCCAGATAGGTGACACCTTTACCCGTCTGCTCAATATTTAAGGGAGAATGGAGTAAACTTGCATTTGCCGTTGTTGCGCAAATAATGGGATTGTCAGGTAATAATTTTGCTACCTGCTCAGCGCAACCCATGCCGTTATGCATTAAAATAATAGGTTGTTGCGGAGCGATTGAAGCCAGGTGCGTTGTAATAGCTTGTATCACTTGTGTTGCTTTCACGCAGACTAAGATAGGAGCAGATGAGTTGCACAGAGAGGTGCTGGTCGAAACAGGGTAAGTAAAGCGCTGTTGTAATAAATCCTGATATTGAAGCGTATTAACGGCGCAAGGGCGGCGGGTTATCAACTGGACTTGTTCTCCGATCCGCAATAAGTTAGCGGCCCATAAACAACCTATTGCACCCGCACCTATAATTTGCCACATATTTTCACCTAAAATAATTATTTTAAAGATCATAACATAGCTGAAATTGAAGTTTTCTGGTAACTTAAGCTTATTAAATTTTTAATAAAAACAGGAATATAAAATGCCATCATTTGATATCGTTTCCGAAATTGAGATGTCTGAAGTTAAAAATGCCGTTGACAATGCTAACCGCGAACTTGATACTCGTTTTGATTTTCGTGGTGTAAAAGCAAGTTTTGAAATCACTAATGACGCGGCAAAATTGTCAGCCGAGCATGATTCACAGTTAAGGCAACTGGTGGATATGCTGCGTACAAATTTGATCAAGCGTGGTGTTGATTCGCGTGCAATGGATCCGGAAACGCCAAGCCATAGTGGAAAAACATGGACACAAATAATTAAATTCAAGGAAGGAGTAGATCAGCCCACTTCTAGGAAATTAATTAAACTTATCAAAGATAATAAAATGAAAGTTCAGGTTGCCGTGCAAGGTGAACAACTGCGTGTTACGGGGAAAAAACGTGATGATTTGCAGGCCGTGATGGCCTTGATTAAAGGAACGGATCTCGAGCAGGGATTTCAGTTCAATAACTTCAGGGATTAATTAAAGAGGTCGTAAAAAGGGCGTCTTTGACTTCAAAAAGACTGCATTATAGCCAAACTCCCTGAAGATGTTGATTCATGCATCTTTAAGGCGTTTGGGTATCAATTAGCAATAGTTAATGAAATTTACCAAATAAGATCATCTGGAATAGCAAAATCAGCGTAAGGATCATCTTCAGCTGCTTTTAAGGGCTCTTTTTTGTCATGTAAAGCCACCAGGACCGAAGGATCAATCTCCGCTAATATCGCCGCCGCCTCTTTATTAATCAGATAAAACTCATCATTTAAGACACAAATCGCTAACACGCCGCGAATCAAGCCCTTCTGTGTTTCACTATTAACTGCAATACGTTTAACTTTGTTGTTACAGGTAAAATGATAGTCAATTTCACCTTGATAATTTTTTTCACAATGTTGGGCAATCATCTGAATCAGTTTTCCGTGTGCTGCGCGCTCCGCTAATTCAGCCTGTGTTTTTTTGTTTTTCTCCAGGTCTTGCTGTTTATGTTGTTGTTTTTGATCCTTGATTGAAATTTGAATGTCAGAGACCTCAACGCTTCCTTTTTTCTTTTTTTGTTTTGCTTTACGGCGTTTATCCGTTTGTGCCTGTTGTGCTTTTTGTTTGTTGATAAGACCGGATTTCATCAGTTGTTCTTGTAGAGAAGCCATAAAATACCTTAGTGCATGAATATGTATATGGTTAGTTTAGCGAGTAAAGATATTCGAAGGAAATTAAATTTCCGGATAATCCTCATATTTATTGTAAAATCATCGACAAACAGGTAAAAAAGATTAAGCTTTAATTATAATAAGGGGAGGTTTATATGAAAAATTTGCAAATATTACACTGCATGTCCGGTAAAAGTATTTTTTTCAAAAAAGAGATGCCAATTGAGACTGCGGTGAGTAAATTGCTTGCTAGTAAAGAGATCGGAGGACCTGTTCTTGATGATCGCGGGCACGTTATTGGTTGGCTATCGGAGCAGGACTGTTTAGCTAAAATGCTGGAAGCGAGCTATTACTGTGAATTAGTTGCGTTAGTTGAGGATGTGATGGTTAACACCCCCATTACAGTTAAAGCTAGCATGAGTATCATTGATTTAGCTCAGCTGATGTTATCTGCTAAGCCAAAAATTTATCCCGTTGTAGATGAAAATAATAAATTTCTAGGATTAATTGCAAGAAAGGATGTCTTAGCCGGTATGAGCAAACAACTTAATATTTGTTCACCGGTAATGTAAATAAGGTGGGCAAAACCTTGCGGTTTTGCTTATCTGTTTTATATGAAAATAGCCTGTTTTTCCCAACAGCTTTTATCTATTTTGATGTTTTTATAATGCTTAAGATAATTTATAAAATTGTCTCGAGAGTCATTTTTCACTCCAAAACTTTGTAAGTGCTGAGTTAATATTTGACAATCTACTAACTGTCCTTCAAATCTATCAAAGTGCTGGCATAAGGCTATAAAAGCCATTTTAGAACTATTATCCTCTTTACTAAACATCGACTCACCACAAAATACACCGCCGACACAGAGTCCGTATAAACCACCAACCAATTTGTTAGCGCGCCATACTTCAACTGAATGGGCAACCCCTTGTCGATGAAGTTGCTGATATGCAGCTATCATATCAAGAGTAATCCATGTCCCATCCTGATTTCCCCTGGGCGCCGCACAGGCATAAATGACATCGTCAAAGGCACGATTGACCGAGAGTGATAAATGGTTTTTGTTAATGATTTTTTTCATGCTATTGCTGATATGCACGAGCTTGGGTTTGATGGTGGCGCGTTGTGCCGGGCTCCACCACAAAATAGGCTGTCCCTCACTAAACCAGGGGAAAATTCCTCGCCTGTAAGCTGTGATGATACGTTGCGGATTTAAATCCCCGCCCATGGCCAAAAGGCCATCAGGATCGCTTAACGCTGAGTTGGTCTCCGGGAAAATATGATTATTGATGGGCAATTCTGGAATGTATATTGTCATTAATATTCACAAAGTTAGAAAATAAAAGAGCAGATGCTGGCTTGAATACCGTGATGGGTAACTAGGCTCATCCTACTTTAAGATCAAAAAAGCCACTACTTAAGTGGCTTCTGTTGTATAAGAAAGGTATTAATAAAGTGATCAAGTACTGCACAGGATAAATAATCTCTAGAAAGGTCCATACGAGCGTTATTATCATTTCACAAAAGTGTATGGCACGGTTGGGAATTAAACTCGCAAAGTAGCTTGCTTAAGCAGCAGTACTGATCACCTTTTTCGTTCATTTACTCTTAGTTAGAACGATTATCAGGATCATCAAATTTCAATCCTACTTTACCAGTATATAACTGACGTGGTCGTCCAATTTTCAGACCCGGTTGATCTAACATCTCTTTCCAATGCGATATCCAGCCAATTGTGCGGGCAATTGCAAAAATAACCGTAAACATTGATTTAGGAATACCCATTGCACGCAGCACAAGACCTGAATAAAAATCAACATTCGGATAGAGTTTTTTCTCTACAAAATATGGGTCTTCAAGCGCAATTCTTTCAAGCTCCATCGCAACATCAAGAAGAGGATCATTGATTTTTAGATCGTCTAATACTTCATGACAAGCTTTGCGCATTACCGTTGCACGGGGATCGTGATTTTTATAGACACGATGTCCAAAGCCCATTAAGCGGAACGGGTCATCTTTATCTTTTGCTCGAGCGATATACTCAGGTATGTTTTCAACACTGCCTATCTCTTCCAACATATTCAAACATGCTTCATTGGCACCACCATGCGCAGGTCCCCATAAAGATGCGATACCGGCTGCGATACAGGCAAATGGATTAGCACCCGATGATCCTGCCAGACGAACGGTAGAAGTAGAGGCATTTTGTTCATGGTCTGCATGCAGAATAAATATTTTATCCATCGCACGTTCAAGTACCGGGTTTACTTTATACTCATCGCAGGGCACAGCAAACATCATTTTTAAGAAATTACCTGCATATGAAAGGCTATTGTCAGGGTAAACAAAAGGCTGACCATTAGAATATTTATAGGACATTGCCGCTAGAGTTGGCATTTTCGAAATAAGACGGTAAGCGGTAATTTCACGATGATCTTCGTTGGTAATATCAAGAGAGTCGTGGTAGAAAGCTGATAATGCACCCACAACACCACACATGATTGCCATTGGATGAGAATCGCGACGGAAACCTTGGTACAGTTTTGCTAACTGTTCATGGATCATTGTATGGTGTAATACAACATGATGGAATTTATCTGACTGTTCCTGGTCAGGTAATTGGCCATTTAACAGTAAATAACAAACTTCGAGATAGTCAGATTTTTCTGCTAAGTCATCAATCGCATAGCCGCGATGTAATAGTATTCCTTTTTCCCCGTCTATGAAGGTTATTGCTGATTCACAAGAAGCAGTTGCTAGAAACCCTGGGTCATAAGTAAAATAACCAGCTTTGCCTAGGCTTCGAATATCAATGACATCATTACCCGCAGTCCCTTTAATAATCGGCAGTTCTATAGCTTTTTGTCCAGGTAATTGAAGTATTGCTTTTTGTTCAGACATCTATTATATCTCCATTTCTTTTAAGAATTACAAGAATCACAAGAATTTAACCCGCATATTTTTACAGGCTAAATTTAATCTTGTCAATTTTAACAGTTCAATTTTGCGAGCTGCTAAGCGCTAATTAAAGCGGATACTTTGATTTTTGATAGCGCTTCCACTATCGCGTAAACATGAATACAAGGCTAATAACGCCGTTCTAGGGTTTGAGTTATTCGCCCAGAATAAAGAAGTTAGCTGCTTTATATTGAGAAAAAAACACATAAAAGGGCGGTGCATGCTGAGCAATAAATGAAGTGATATTTCGATATATTAGAGCATGCCAAGCTCACTATCCAATAAAAAGATTAGGTAATCTACTGCCAGTTAGTCGCAGTGTATTTTATGATGGCTTGACTGTCAGCTAAAATTATTCGAGCAAATGAGCTCGTGAAATAAGTCTGGCTGAAATTTTCACAATGACCTACTGCAGTTATCTATGATCTAAGATCTAGCACCCAGACTCCATGAAATTAGTTTTTAGTTGTTATAACAAGTGCTTGCAATTTGTACTTTTTGAGAATAACGTAATTAGAATTATGCTTGTATCACAAAAATACATCATATGACTGACAAAATGTTAACAATATGCTAACAATACACCTGCAAAAAGCAACTTCTTACCGGCTAATAAAAAGAGACCAAATTGTGCGCAGAGAGAGACCTAAAAATTTAGACTTAACCACGATTGAATTCCCGATAACAGCAACAGCATCCATATTGCACCGAATATCCGGGATCATCGTATTTATTGCATTAGCAATTTTTTTAACGCTGTTAAATCAGTCTTTAACTTCCGAAACAGATTTTAATAAGGTGATGGGATATATAGATAATTTCTTCATCGGATTTATTATCTGGGCCGCGCTAACGGGCCTAACCTACCATATTGTATTCGGGGTGCGTCATATGATTCAAGATATGGGGTATTGGGAAGAATTAGAAAGTGCGGCTTTTAGTGCGAAAGTTGGATTTGCAATCACGGCGATCATATCAGTGTTAGCGGGAGTATTAGTATGGTAAACGTTGTGGGAACCTTCGGCAGAAGCGGAGTTCATGATTATGTTTTATTGCGTGCAAGTGCGGTAGTTATACTGGCATATGTTCTTTATCTGGTTGGTTTTGTGACTTTTGCCGACATTAGCTATTTTGCGTGGGTTGATTTTTTCTCATTGACTCTGACCAAAATATTTACCTTGTTTGCGTTAATTGCAATGCTCGTGCATGCCTGGATTGGTCTTTGGCAAGTACTGAGTGATTACGTAAAAGATACTTTGTTACGCGCTATATTACAGTTTGTATTAACGTCAACTGCATTTATCTATGTTATTTCTGGTTTTGTAATTTTGTGGGGTGTTTAAGGTGAGTTTACCGATTCATGAATTTGATGCGATAGTGATTGGTGCGGGTGGCGCAGGAATGCGCGCAGCACTGTCCATTTCTGAAGAAGGCAAAAGTTGTGCCTTAATAAGTAAAGTTTTTCCAACCCGCTCTCATACTGTTTCAGCCCAAGGCGGTATTACGGTTGCATTGGGTAATGCCCATGAAGATGATTGGCAGTATCACATGTATGATACCGTTAAAGGCTCTGATTATATCGGTGACCAGGACGCGATCGAGTATATGTGTAAGATCGGTCCGGAAGTGGTACGCGAGCTTGAACATATGGGCTTGCCTTTTTCTCGTTTCGAAGACGGCACTATTTACCAGCGTCCATTCGGCGGGCAGTCTAAAGCCTATGGCCAAGGTCAAGCATCTCGTACTGCGGCGGCTGCCGACCGTACCGGTCATGCTTTATTACATACACTTTATCAGCAGAATATTAAAAATAAAACCACCGTTTTTTCTGAGTGGTATGCGCTTGATTTAGTGAAAAATGATGATGGCGATATTGTCGGCTGTACGGCTATCGATATCGAGTCCGGCGAAGTAGTGATGTTTAAAGCACAAGCGACCGTGCTTGCAACGGGCGGAGCAGGTCGTGTTTACGCCTCTACAACCAATGCGCATATTAACACCGGCGATGGTGTTGGCATGGCGCTGCGTGCCGGTGTTCCTGTGCAGGATATGGAAATGTGGCAGTTCCATCCGACTGGCATTGCTGGTGCGGGTACACTAGTAACAGAAGGTTGTCGCGGTGAAGGTGGATATCTGCTCAATAAAGATGGTGAGCGTTTTATGGAACGTTATGCACCAAATGCCAAAGATTTAGCAGGGCGTGATGTTGTTGCCCGTGCAATGATGATTGAAATCCGTGAAGGTCGTGGTTGTGAGGGGCCTTGGGGTATACACCTTAAATTAAAACTAGACCATTTAGGTAAAGATGTTCTGGAGTCAAGATTACCAGGGGTTATGGAATTATCACGTACTTTTGCACATGTCGATCCCGTTAAAGAGCCTATTCCTGTTATTCCAACTTGCCATTACCAAATGGGTGGTGTACCAACGACAGTCAATGGTCAAGTGCTTAAGTTGGATGAAAACGGTAAAGATGTAGAGGTAAAAGGACTCTTTGCAGTTGGTGAAATAGCCAGTGTATCAGTACACGGTTCTAACCGCTTAGGTGGTAATTCACTTTTAGATCTAGTGGTCTTCGGTCGTGCGACAGGCAAACACTTGGGTGTGGTGCTTGCGCAAGAAAACACAGCTAAGGAGCCTACGCAGGAAAATATAGATGCTGCACTGGAGCGTTTTAACCGTTGGGAAAAAGGTAACGGTACTGAATGTCCAAATCAAATCAGAAAAGATCTGCAGCAATGTATGCAAAACAATTTCTCTGTCTTCAGAGATGGTGAGGCAATGGCCAAAGGTTTAGCTGAATTGAAAGTACTGCGTAAGCGTTTAAAAAATGCCAAATTAGACGATAAAAGCACGGAATTTAATACTAACCGCATTGAATGTTTAGAGCTTGATAACTTGATGGAAACTGCATTTTCAACTGCCATGGCGGCTAACTATAGAACGGAAAGTCGAGGCGCACACAGCCGCTTTGATTACCCGGATCGGGATGATAAAAGTTGGCTATGCCACAGCATTTTCAACCCTGAGACCGAAAATATGTGTAAACGCGATGTTAATATGAAACCGGTATTGCGTGAACCTTTCCCTCCTAAAGCGCGTGTTTATTAAAAAGGCTATTGTTATGCAAGTGAAGTTTTCTATTTATCGTTATAATCCGGATGTTGATAACGCGCCCTATATGCAGGATATGTCTTTAGATATAGCTGAGGGCTCTGATATGATGGTGCTTGATGCATTAATCACACTGAAAGAGAAGGATCCTACTTTGTCTTTTCGCCGCTCATGTCGAGAAGGAGTTTGTGGTTCCGATGGGTTAAATATTAATGGCAAAAATGGATTGGCCTGTATTACCCCTTTGTCAGATTTGTTGTCTAAAGGTAAAGTAATATTACGTCCGTTACCGGGATTACCCGTAATACGTGATTTAGTCATCGATATGACCCAATTTTATACGCAATATGAAAAAATCAAACCCTACCTGGTCACTGATGATCGGCAGCCACCCGTTGCAGAATACAAGCAAACACCAGAAGAGCGAGAAAAACTCGATGGTTTATATGAATGTATTTTGTGTGCTTGTTGTTCAACTTCTTGTCCTTCTTTCTGGTGGAATCCGGATAAATTTATCGGTCCTGCAGGTTTGTTAGCAGCCTACCGGTTCCTGATTGACAGTCGTGATAACGCAACAGAAGAGCGACTTGCAGACTTAGATGATGCATTTAGTGTATTCCGTTGTCATGGTATTATGAATTGTGTCAGTGTTTGTCCAAAAGGATTAAACCCGACCAAAGCAATAGGTAAAATTAAATCAATGTTATTACAACGCGCCATGTAATTTTTTATCATTATAACCAATAAGTAAAAGAAGGAAGGAATTTCAATGCCAACTAATGTTATGCAGACATGGTTAGCTTCATCCCATTTTTCCGGGGGTAATTCAACCTATATTGAAGATATCTATGAGTCATATTTAGAAGATTCTTTATCGGTTGACGCAAACTGGCGGAAAATATTTGATGATTTACCGCAAGTCAGTGATCAACCTGAGGAAGCGCATTCCCGCATTCGTGCCCAGATGAAACTGGCCGCTAAAGCACCAAAATGTATTACCCCGCCTAGTGGTGTAGTGCACAATGATGCTAAACAGGTTCAAGTTTTGCAGTTAATAGGTGCCTATCGTAATCGGGGTCATGAAGTTGCTTCATTAGATCCCTTAGGACTCACCGAACTGGAAACAATCAAGGAATTAGATCCTTTTTATCATGAATTAGAGGGGTCAGATCTTGATGCCAGCTTTAATGTGGGATCCTATTTCGCCTCTAATGAAACCATGGTCTTACGTGATTTAATCGCATCACTTAAGCGCACATATTGCGGGTCAGTGGGTGCAGAATATATGCATATCACTAATACCGATGAAAAACGCTGGTTGCAAAACCGCATCGAATCCTGTGAAAGTAAACCTTCCTTTAGCCAAGAGGCAAAAAATCGTTTTCTTGAAGAGCTCTCTGCAACGGAAGGTCTTGAACGTTATATAGGCTCTAAATTCCCCGGCGCAAAGCGTTTCTCCTTAGAAGGTGGTGACTCTTTTATTCCGATGTTAAAAGAGCTGATTCGACGTGCCGGTGAGCAAGGTGCACAAGAAGTTGTTTTAGGCATGGCTCACCGGGGCCGTCTAAATGTATTAGTGAATGTGTTTGGTAAAAAACCCGCGGATCTGTTTGATGAATTTGCGGGCAAACATAACACTGTTGATGGTTCTAGTGATGTGAAATATCACCAGGGTTTCAGCAGTGATTTTAAAACACCTAAGGGTAATGTGCATTTAGCGCTGAGTTTTAACCCCTCGCATTTAGAGATTGTTAATCCTGTTGTATTGGGCTCTGTTCGTGCTCGGCAAGAGCGTTTAAAAGCTTTTAGTGAAACTGTATTGCCTATTACTGTGCATGGCGATGCCGCGATTGCAGGTCAGGGCGTCGTGCAAGAAACCTTTAATATGTCACAAGCACGTGCCTTTAAAGTTGGCGGTACAGTGCGCATCGTTATCAACAATCAAATTGGCTTTACAACATCCAGCCGGGAAGATGCACGCTCTACTCGTTTTTGCACCGATATTGCAAAAATGGTTCATGCTCCGATTTTTCATGTTAATGCCGATGATGCCGAAGCCGTTATTTTTGTCACACAAATAGCACTTGATTTCCGTAATACCTTTAAACGGGATGTTGTTATTGACTTGGTTTGTTATCGCCGTCATGGGCATAACGAAGCCGATGAACCTAGTGCGACCCAGCCTTTGATGTACAAAAAAATTAAAGCCCACGCAACACCACGTGAAATTTATGCACAGCAGCTGGTCACTGAAGGTGTTATTAATGCTGAGTATGCGAAACAATTAGTGACAGATTACCGTGATGCCTTAGACAGCGGCGAATGCGTTGTCAAAGAGTGGCAATCTATGCAGCGCCCCACAGTCGACTGGTCTCCCTATCTGAAACATGATTGGGATTCTCCTTATCAAGCAAAATTTCCTAAACAACGTTTAATCGAATTAGGCGAGTCAATTAGTCACTATCCTGATTCTCATAAGCAACACTCACGTGTTACAAAAATCTATAATGATCGGCAATTAATGGCACGTGGTGAAAAATCATGTGATTGGGGATTTGCTGAAAATTTAGCTTATGCAACTCTGCTTGACGATGAGTTTAATATTCGTCTGGTCGGTCAAGATTCTGGCCGTGGCACCTTCTTTCATCGTCATGCTGTATTGCATGAACAAACGGAAGGAAAGCGCTATATTCCACTTAAAAATCTCTCTGATAAACAGGGTCATTTTGATATTTATGATTCAGTGCTGTCGGAAGTAGCGGTATTAGCCTTTGAATATGGCTACTCAACAGGCGCTCCCAAAGGTTTGTGTATATGGGAAGCGCAGTTTGGGGATTTTGCTAACGGGGCACAGGTTGTCTTTGATCAGTTTTTATCTTCTGGAGAGCAGAAGTGGGGACGTATGTGCGGATTAACCGTTTTATTACCCCACGGATACGAAGGGCAAGGACCGGAACATTCATCTGCCAGATTGGAGCGTTATCTGCAACTCTGTGCGGAACATAACATGCAAGTGTGTGTACCCTCTACACCCGCGCAAGTTTATCATATGTTACGCCGCCAAGTGATACGCTCAATGCGTCGTCCATTAATTGTAATGTCACCTAAATCATTGTTACGTCATCCAGAAGCGGTTTCCAGTTTAGATGAATTAGCGAATGGTACATTCCAAAATGCGATTGCTGAGATTGATGAGCATGATCCTAAGAAAGTAAATCTGGTTATTATGTGCAGCGGTAAAGTGTATTACGACCTGTTAGCTAAACGTCGTGATGCCGGATTGATTAACGCCGCAATTATTCGTATTGAACAACTATATCCTTTCCCCGCTAACGAAGTTAATGATATTTTAAGTGATTACGCACACGTTAAAGATTTTGTCTGGTGTCAGGAAGAGCCCCAAAATCAAGGCGCTTGGTATTGTAGTCAGCATCATTTCAAGAGTATATTGCCAGCTGCCGCGCGATTACGTTATGCCGGCCGTGAAGCATCGGCTTCAACAGCTGTTGGTTATATGTCTTTGCATCTTAAGCAGCAAAAAGCATTAATTAATGACGCGCTGGCCGTTGTTGAATAATATTCAAAATAAACCCTAATTTTTAGTTTAGAGATTTTACCGTAGGAAATATCATTTATGATTGAAATATTGGTTCCCGAGCTTCCTGAATCCGTTGCTGATGCAAGTGTTGCTATTTGGCATAAGCAACCTGGTGATTTTGTTGAGCGTGATGAAGTACTAGTTGAAATAGAAACTGACAAAGTCGTCTTAGAAGTACCAGCACCAGCATCTGGTGTATTGGAAAGTATCACCGAAAAAGAAGGTGCAACTGTACTGTCAAAGCAATTGTTAGGTCAATTAAAAGAAGGTGCAGCAGCACCAGTAAAAGAGAAAAAAACTGAAACTGAAACTGCAGCGCCCGCTGCTGAAGCCCCTGCTGATAGCGTTGCCGATGGCGTTGCCGATGCAAGTCCATCGGTGCGACGTTTAATTCTCGAAAAAGGTTTAAACGCTGCAGAGATCAAGGCAACAGGTAAAGGTGGTGCTATCACCCGTGAAGATGTAGAAAAACATCGTGTCACAAAAAATCAGGAACAAACTGCACCGCAAGTTGACATTGTCGCAGCAGTTGCTGCTCGCAGCGATAAGCGTGTGCCAATGACGCGTTTGCGTAAGCGTGTTGCTGAGCGTTTATTAGAAGCAAAAAATTCTACCGCCATGTTAACCACCTTTAATGAAGTTAACATGAAACCTATCATGGATCTTCGTCGCCAGTATCAAGAGGTTTTTGAGAAGAAACACGGTGTCCGTTTAGGGTTTATGTCGTTTTATATCAAAGCGGTAACAGAAGCGCTGAA
>JBLIEH010000009.1:0-22057 GCA_047632875.1 Psychromonas sp.
TCGGTGATTAGCGCAGCTTGGTAGCGCACCTGGTTTGGGACCAGGGGGTCAAAGGTTCGAATCCTTTATCACCGACCACATTTAGAGAAACCGTTTTATGCTTAATCGCAGAAGCGGTTTTTTTTCGTCTGCGATTTGTCGTCACTAAAAGTGGGTTTCTCGGTGATTAGCGCAGCTTGGTAGCGCACCTCCAGTGCCTGGAAAAGAGCTGGAGCAGGGGGGCTTGTTTATTGGTTCGAATCCTTTATCACCGACCACATTTAAAGAAACCGCACTTGTTGCGGTTTTTTTTCGTCTGCGATTTGGTGATTTTATTTAAAGGGCGGAAGTAGAAATTAAAGACTGCTCAGACACCAAGCTGGCGCTTGTTCGCTCCTCTATCCCCGACCACATTTAAAGAAGCCGCTTTATGCTTAATCACAGAAGCGGTTTTTTTTCGTCTGCAGTTTGGTTACGTGATTTAAAGGGCGGAAGTAGAGATTAAAGACTGCTCAGACACCAAGCTGGCGCTTAAGATAAGATTGCTCAGACACTAAGCTGTCGCTTATTCGCTGCTCCGTTTATCACCGACCACATTTAGAAAAGCCCGTAACGCTTCAACGTGTTACGGGCTTTTTGCTTTTTACGAACCTCTGAGGTAATTAGTGTAACTTGATAGCGCATCTGGCTTGGAAGTAAAATAATTAGTTTGCTCGTACACTGAGCTGTCGCTTTACAAGATTGCTCAGATACTAAGCTGGCGCTTATTCGCTGCTCCTTTATCACCGACCACATTTAAAGAGACCGCACTTGTTGCGGTTTTTTTTCATCTGCAGTTTGGTTACGTGATTTAAAGGGTGGAAGTAGAGATTAAAGACTGCTCAGACACCAAGCTGGCGCTTGTTCGCCCCTTTATCACCGACCACATTTAAAGAAACCGCTAGATCGTTAAATCTCGCGGTTTTTCGTTTACAGTTTGCTAAGCAATTGCAGTGCTATTATTTGTTCGCTTTGACTCTTTGCGCCTGTTTAACCGCTTGCTTTTTAAGTCGGTTATTTTCCAGCTCGGCTACCGCTTCGTTGCCGATATGGGTTTGTCCGCGCTGTTTGGCTAAATTCACCTGTTTTTCTCGTTGTGCAAAACGCTGTTTTTGCTCAACAGTTAAGTGCTCATGGCATTGATGGCAGCAAATGCCTTCTTGATACTTATCGGATCGTTTATCGGCTTCGGTGATAGGTAAACGGCAGCCATGACACTGGTCATATTGGCCTTTTTCCAGCTGGTGATTTACCGATACTCTATTATCAAAGACAAAACATTCACCTTGCCATAGACTTTCTTCCTGCGGCACTTCTTCAAGGTATTTTAATACGCCACCCTCAAGATGATAAACCTCATCAAAACCTTGCTCTTTTAAATAAGCTGTCGATTTTTCACAGCGAATACCACCGGTACAAAACATCGCTACTTTTTTATTGACGGCAGGATCTAAGTTATCTTTGACGTATTGAGGGAATTCTCTGAAGTTGGTGGTTTTAGGATCGACGGCATTTTTAAAGGTGCCTATACTGATTTCATAATCATTACGCGTATCCACTAAGAGCACATCGGGATCGCTGATTAAGGCATTCCAATCTTTTGCTTTGACGTAGCTACCGGCCGTTCTTTTCGGATCGATACCTTCAACACCCATAGTGACAATCTCTTTTTTGAGTTTAACCTTAGTGCGATAAAAGGGGTTTTCCTGGGTAAAAGATTCTTTGGTGGTTAGGTTACTCAAGCGTGGATCTGATTTTAACCAACCAATAAGTACATCGATATTTTCTCGGCTGCCTGCCACTGTGCCATTGATTCCTTCATTGGCCAATAATAAAGTGCCTTTGATATTATTGGCTTGCATAACCTTTAATAAGGGGGCTTGGATCTGTTGATAATTATCTAAAGTAACAAAACGATATAACGCACAGACGACTGTATCTGACATGGGTTTTCCTCGTAGCTAACTGAAACGTAAATTCAGGGCTTGGGTTGAATAATAGAAGCGCTATTATACGAATATTTGTGAAGCCTGTAAGCAAATCCTTGCTAATTTGTTAAAAACTATTTGCCTTTGCTGAATCTGCTCTTCTATCGTTTGGCTGGGTGTGTGTTAGAAAAGTACTAATATATTAACTGCTATACAGCATAGAGAGCACACTACCTCATGTATAATATAACTAATGATCTTAAAAAAATGCTAGTATACTGATTGTTGGATGATGGAGTAAGCAGGCACTACCTTATATTTAATGTAAGGAATAGTGTCAAAATGGATGCTAGACGATGTGCTAGATAAAAGAAATTCTGCATTCATTCTGTTTACAAAAGAATAAAAACTTAAACATTTTTAATAGGGAATAACAATGAAAAGATTAATCATGAGTTTCATCTGTACGCTAAGCTTATTAACTGCGGTGACGTCCGCAAATGCAGCTAAAGTTGGTTTTGGTTTTGACCAGGGGTTTGGTGTTGCGGGACAGTTTGAGAATATTAATGCATTTGTTGGTAATGATGGTCTTAGTGGCGATTATTTGTTGAAGCAGGGGTCATTTGCCCAGGACATTCCCTTTAATTATTATATGGGTGCTGGCGCATTTTATAAATGGCATCATGATGATGTTTTCGGTGTACGCGCGCCATTCGGTCTTACCTTCCCTTTTGCTCAGCAATTTGATGTGTTTGCACAGGTATCGCCAAATTTAGGCTACAAAGATAAAAAAGATGAATTACGTTTTAATTTGAGCGCCGCGATAGGCGTACGTTATGCCTTCTAACTAAGCGGGAAGCAAAGATAAAGACACAAAAAAAGGACGAAAGTCCTTTTTTTGTGTCTGCACAGCCCAATGTTAGGTTTTGTTACAAATCAGAAGGGTAAATAAACTCCTCCCAAAATTGAAAGTGCTAGAATGTCTGACAGATTTTTTATTGGTTCTATTTTTCTGGAGTATATATGAGTATAGTTAATAAAGTATTGATGGCGCCTGATGGGCCTGAATTTTCACAACTTATTCAGGGTTACTGGCGCCTTGGTTCATGGAATATGGACAAGCAGGCGCGTTTAACCTTTCTTAAGCAGCATATTGAAATGGGTATCAGCACTGTTGACCACGCCGCTATTTATGATGCTGGACATTGCGAAACTTTATTTGGTGAGGCATTAAAACTCGATCCTTCAATTCGAGATCAAATTGAAATTGTTTCAAAGTTTGGTATTAATGGTATTGCTAGCAGTGCCACTGAAAAACGCGTTTCTCATTATGACTGCAGCAAGCAGGGTATTTTAGACTCGACAGAGAACTCTTTACGTCGTTTAGGTGTCGAACAGTTGGACGCAGTATTAGTACATAGGCCTGATTTTTTGATGGATGCGGACCAAGTGGCCGAGGCATTTCATGAATTACAGCTGAGCGGTAAAGTGAAGTACTTTGGAGTGTCCAATTTTACAACCTCGCAGTTTGATTTATTACAATCTCGTTTGAATGCTCCACTGGTAACCAATCAAGTTGAATTTAACCCTATTAATTTTGATGTTGTGGCCGATGGAACATTGGATCAGTTACAGCAGTATAGGGTGCGCCCGATGGCATGGTCATGTTTAGCGGGGGGGGCTATTTTCAGTGCACAAACGCCGCAGGCTAAACGTTTACGCACAACCCTCTCTGAACTTGGCGAAGAACTAGGGGCGGATTCGATTGATCAGGTTATTTATGCCTGGGTATTAAAACACCCCTCAAATCCTGTGGCGTTATTGGGTACGGGTAATATTAAACGCGTCAAGGATGCCGTGGACGCAGTCGCACTGAAAATGAATACGGAACAGTGGTATCGTGTTTGGGTCGCATCAAAAGGTGTGAATGTGCCCTAGGGATTTTTTCTCTCGAAAGTGAAGAGGGTGGGTTTAACTATTAACGCATCCTATTTTTACCCTTGCCTGAACAGCTAATTCCACTCAGGCAAGGTAAATATATGCTCCTTTGATTTTCTCTTCTATAGCCTAATCTGTTTTTTTAAATCATCAGTGCTGTTGCTGATTTTCAGGCCACACTAAAATAAAGACCAGCCCAATCTTGCAGCAAAGAGCAATAATATCACCCCCATCACCCGTTCAAAAATATAACCGTGGCGAACAAATTTAGCACGCACACTCCGGTGGGAGAAAAATAATGACACCAGCGAGAACCATAATGCCGTGGTCAGCGCTATCCAAAGTCCATAAATGCTTTGTACGGCGAGCGGAGTATCAATACTGACTATAGCGGTAAAGATTGCCAAAAAAAACATCGTCGCTTTAGGGTTTAATAAATTAGTCATAAAGCCCAGCATAAAAGCGCGTTTGTGGTGATTTAAGTCTGCGTCTATGACCACTTGGTCATCTATCTGCTTTTGCGCTTTGCTACCTATCATATTAAAACCGATATAGGTTAGGTATAACCCACCGGCAATTTTAGCGACCATAAACGCCGTTTCCGATTGTGTAATAATAAAGCCGATACCGAGCAGGGTATAAAGTATGTGTATTGAAATACCCGCACCAATGCCTAAGCTTGTGATCAGTGCGCTTTTACGGCCAAAGCTGATACTTTGACGGATCACCACTGCAAAGTCTGGCCCAGGTGCAATAACGGCTAAAAAGTGGACCAAGCTGAGCATTAAAAATTCATCCAGGTAAGGCGCGAACATTGTTTCTCCAAAGGGCATTCAGCTGGTGTTATTCAAATATTGAGTATAATAAATCAGCTTAGCATAGCGCCTGCCAATCAATCCGTTGATCTTTGATATAATATGGTTTTATGGTCGTATTTTTGTTTGCTAATATAATGCTAAGCTATTGTCGCTGCAATATAAAATCCTAACACACTAACATTTAAGGTAACTGAGAGAAATGTACTCTATAGACAATTTTCCGAAAGTGATGCTAGGCTTTTCTGCCTATAGCGGTACAGGAAAAACAACATTAATTGAAAAGTTGATCCCTTTGCTGGTAGCGGAAGGAATAAAGATAGGCTTGATTAAGCATAGCCACCACGATATTGAGATGGATAAACCCGGAAAAGACAGTTACCGCTTACGTAAAGCCGGTGCTTCCCAAGTGGTGCTGGCATCACCTTATCGAACTATTATTTTTAAAGAAAAATCACAACGCACAGAGCCTAGTTTAACAGAGCAGCTAAATTGTCTCGATATTAATAACTTAGACTTAGTACTAGTGGAAGGTTTTAGAGATGAAAAATTTGCCAAAATTGAGCTGCATCGACCAAGTTTAGGCAAACCCTTACTTTATCCCAATGATCAGAGCATTATTGCGATCGCAGCAGATCAGCCATTATCAACATCTCTGCCGGCATTAAATATCAACGATATTGAGCAGATAAAAGTTTTTGTGCTGCAGTATTTATTATTAAAAAATTCATCGCTAAAAGGTGCGTGATAAATTATCACGCTTGCCCCCGCAAAAAACAGACCTGCTCGCTTATTCGAGCAGATGTTTGACAAGATAATGGGCAACGGCCTGATCATCACAGTGACCGATGATCTCATGATCAGGCAAGGCTGATTTTACTTTATAGTGTGCACTTCCCATTACCAAGCCTTTTCCCGCCATAGAAAGCATTTCAAAATCATTCATGCCATCACCAAAAGCGATACAGTCTTTTAGCTCATAACCTTTCATTTTGGCAATAGCGTCAAGAGCATGTCCTTTGGAAACTCCTGCATCCATCATTTCAAGGCAGTTCGGAGAAGAAAAGGTGATATGGACTTGGCCGGGAAATGCAGCTTTGATTTTATTTTCCCATATAACCAGTTTTTCGTGGCTTTGATCTTGGTGTTTTATAAAAATTTTAGCGATATCTTCCAACGGTGGATTGTTTATATCAAATAGCTGGTATGAAAAATTTTCCTGCTTACAGGGGTTGTTAGGATCCTCTTTGCTGACTAACCAGTCATCATTACGGTAGAGGTGAATTTGAATCTCCGGATCATTTTGGAGCATTTTAATCATGCCTTTGATGATCTCCGGCGCTATATTTTGCTTGAAAATCATTTCATTCTCGCAGTTATGCACATGCGCGCCATTGGAGGTGATCATAAATGCCGGAATGCCCAGTTGTTCGCGCATATGTGCAACATCAATATGATGACGGCCTGTTGCAAAAATAAAGTCCGTGCCCTGGCTATGCAATTGAGTCAATACCTGTTTGGTGAAGGGGAGGATTTTGTGTTCCGATGTTAATAGCGTGCCATCGAGATCTGATGCTGCAATCTTATACATATAAATTCTCGTTTAGGTGTTCGAATAAAGGGAGGGCTTTGTAATATACTCAACCTTCTTAACTTAAAAAGCAACTCGTAAATCAGCGCAGATAAACCTTAAGACTTTAATAATTTTTGCAGGCGAAACTGCATGGCATTGTCTGTTAATGGTTTACGCTCTTTACCTAAAAGATAGTTCTCTTTGAAGGTTTCAAATAGCAGATCCATGATGGTTGCATTGGCAGTTTCTCCGATAAACTCTAAAGCACATCCAGCCACCTCTGCCGTTGCAAGTTGATTTGCTTTAACGGCTTTGCGCACTAAATAGCGTGACAGCGTGTCCGGTGAAAAGGATAAAACCGGAAAGACATTCAAGTACGGGCTTTTACGAAACATTTTTTTCGCTTGCGCCCAGCTTGCATCTAATAAAATGAACAAGGGCCGCTTACCGTCGACGGGGGCTTGGTATTTGGACAAAAGACGTTCAGGTGCGCTGTACTCTGCGGGAAATATGACAATGGGCAACCACTTGGGATCCTGCAGCAAATCAAGGAGTTGCTGATCCGGTTGGGTGCGCGACCAAATATAGGCAAAAGTATCGGGAATTAAGTCTGCAATTAATCGGCCCGTATTACTGGGTTTTAATATTTCATCGTCATACATTAACAATAAAAATGCGCTCTTTGTATTGACGGTTTTTTTTATCGCGCAAATACATAAATAGGGTAATAGCATACAATTTATACAGCGTATTATCCTGCCGCCCCGGGCTAAAAAGGGGCGCGTGGATTGGGCAAGTCGGTGCTGATAAAGTCGATGAATAGCATGGATGCGCATTAAGTTATTAACCTGTTTTGATCATAAGTAATAATAAGAAGGGCGGATTATACACCCAAACTATTTGAATCGTCATATTCAGACAGTCTGGTGATGTGTTATAAAGGGGCTTCAGTTGTTCACAGGGTTATCTATGTTGCAGTTACTCCAGCAGTATTTCGGTTTTTCAACCTTTAGGCCAGGCCAGGAAAAGGTCATTCAGGCTTTATTTGCAGGGCACAGTGCTGCCGCCATCTTCCCCACCGGCTCAGGTAAGTCTTTATGTTATCAACTCCCTGCATTGCATCTGCCGCATTTAACCTTAGTGGTTTCACCTCTGCTGGCTTTGATTCAGGATCAATTGGAATTTCTACAGAAAAAAGGTATCAGCGCCGCGAGCATTCACTCCCTGCAAACCCCGGCGGAATCTTCACAGGTTTATAAGGCAATTTCGAATGGACAGGTGAAAATTCTGTTCATCTCGGTTGAACGATTAAACAGTGAGCGTTTCCGTTTGTTTTTGAAGCAGATACCTATTTCCCTGCTGGTGGTTGATGAGGCCCATTGTATCTCGGAATGGGGACATAACTTTCGACCCGATTACCTCAAACTGGCGTTATATCGCCGAGAATTTAATATCCCGCAAGTGTTGTTATTAACGGCCACGGCAACACAGAAAGTGATCGCGGATATGGGCAATAAATTTGCCATTGACGCCGATAATATTACCCTGACGGGATCATACCGGGCGAATCTAAACTTGTCGGTGTTAGGCGTTGATAGTTCCGATAAACTCAATAAACTTGTCCCCTGGCTCAGTGATCGCAAGCAGCAGGCAGGCATTGTTTATGTAACCCTGCAGAGAACCGCAGAAGAGGTGGCCAGGCAGTTAAGTGCTTCGGGTATCCAGGCTCAAGCTTATCATGCAGGTATGAATGGCGAACAACGCCAAGCCATACAACAGCAGTTTATGTCTGGAGAGTTACCTTTAATCGTCGCGACAATCGCCTTTGGAATGGGCATTGATAAAAGCGATATCGGTTTTGTTGTGCATTACGATTTGCCCAAATCGATAGAAAATTATGCCCAGGAGATTGGCCGCGCCGGCCGTGATGGGCGACCTGCGGATTGTTTGGTGCTGGCCAATAAAAATAATCTCAATACCCTGGAAAATTTTGTTTATGCCGACACGCCAGAGCCGAGTGCGATTGATTTTGTACTCAATGAAATAGGGCAGACTAAAGGGCAGTGGGAGACGGTCATGAACAGCCTCTCCAGCCAATCAAATATTCGTTTATTGGCCCTTAAAACATTATTGGTTTATTTAGAATTAGAAGGGCTGCTGCAGCCCGCGTACAGTTATTATGCTGAATATAAGTACAAACTATTAGTGCCGGAACAGGACTTGTTGGGGCGTTTTAAAGATGAGCGTTATAATTTTGTGCAGGCAATATTACAAAGCTCCAATAAGGCCAGAACTTGGGCGACGATTGATTTTGAAAAGATGCAGTCACTCTATGCGTCGGATCGCAAGCGCGTGATCACCGCTATTGACTACCTTGATCAGCAAGGGCAGATCGAACTGCAGAGCAAACAAATGACTCAAGTGTATCGCGTTTTCAAAGAGTCGCTAAATGGCAATTTACGTGAACTGCTGGTGCAGCGTTTTAATGAGAAAGAAGGCAATGAAGTGCAGCGCATTCATTTTTTACTGGATTTCTTTGCCAGTGATCAGTGCCTGAATCTGCAGCTTGCGCATTATTTCTCAGACAATAATTTACAGCAGCCCTGTGGCCATTGCTCTGTCTGCGCGGGTTATCCTGCCATCATGCCTGCAACGCCGCTTTTACCCCCTTTAAAGGAGACTCAGTTTGAGCCCTTGAGTGCGGATATTCGCAGTAAATTAGGGGAGCATAGCACTTCGGTGTTATTGGCGCGTTTCTTCTGCGGATTAACGACGCCTATTTTTACGCGTCTGAAAGTCCGCAATGTTAACGGCTTTGCGGCGTTAGAAAAATACCGTTTTGGCGAAGTAAAAGTCTGGATAGAAGAGCATCTTTAATCACACCAAATCCACGCATCTTCTCTTCATTTATGCAGCTCGTGGCTGTTTATTAAGCCGAAGAGAGTGAACAGTACGAATTATTAACCTGTGATAATGAATTTAACGTAGAATTGCACAAATAAAACCTTCAAAAAAAATTGTGCACCTAATCGCTAGAAATGACTTAAATGAGAATTTAATGGCACATAAAAAACGCATCTATATCGCATATACAGGTGGCACCATTGGCATGAAACCTTCAAAAGACGGCTTCGTTCCGGTAGCGGGTTATCTTTCCAAAACCATTGCTAATATGCCGGAATTTTATCATCAGCAAATGCCTGAATTTGAAATTCATGAATATGAACCGCTGATTGATTCAGCTAATATATCACCTTCTGCATGGCAGGATCTGGCCAAGGATATTCAAGCACGTTACCACGACTTTGATGGTTTTATCATTCTCCATGGTACAGATACCATGGCTTACACCGCTTCGGCATTATCCTTTGTATTTGAAAATTTATCTAAGCCGGTGATTGTGACGGGATCACAAATTCCTCTGTCACAATTACGCTCCGATGCGCGTGCTAATTTATTAAACTCTTTATATATTGCTGCGCATCATCCGATTAATGAAGTCTGTGTTTTCTTTCATAATCAACTGTTTCGCGGTAATCGTGCCACCAAACAACATGCCGATGGATTTGGCGCTTTTGTTTCTCCTAACTACCCGGTTTTACTGGAAGCGGGGATTGAAATCAAGAATATTGCCGGTATTACCCAGAAAGCGGTTAATACACGTTTACGGATCAGTGATATTCACGCGCATTCCATTGCCATTTTGCACCTTTTCCCCGGCTTGGATTGGCAGGTATTAGATAACTTATTAAAAAGCCCGTTAAAGGCACTGGTATTGTTAACCTATGGGGTGGGTAATGCGCAGCAAGATGAACAATTATTATCGACCTTAAAAGAAGCAACGGATCGTGGCATTTTAATTGTCAATTGCAGCCAGTGTTTAAAAGGACGGGTTAATATGGAGGGGTATGCCACCGGACATGCACTCAGTGACGCAGGCGTTATCAGTGGTCAGGACATGACTAAAGAAACCGTTATTGCCAAGCTTTATTATCTACTCAGCCAAGATTTATCAACCAAAGTAATTCGCGAATTGTTAGGGACTAACCTGCGTGGTGAATTAACGTAAATTGTTTGCCTTTTGTATATAAGCCCGTTATGCGGGCCTTGGCGGAAAGTGAGTTGAGCCGTTAACCCAGGCCAGCTAAGATAATGCTCAGTTGGATCATCCTGTACAGCAGCTTAACCGGTGACGCGATTCTTACCCAATGATTTTGATAAATACATATTTTCATCGGCTTGCCTAATAATATCTTTGGGCTGGATCTGCGCAAAAGAATCGGTATAACTAACCCCGATACTGACGGTTGTTATGATCTCTTTACCCTGCATAAGCAAAGGGGTTTGTGCACAGGCAAGGCGTATTTTTTCTGCAAGTGCAAGTGCCGTATTTTTATCTTGATTGGGGATAAATACAATAAACTCTTCCCCTCCCCATCTTCCAATCACCCCGTGGTCAGCTATTTCCTCTTTAAATAGATTGGCAAATAGTTTTAAGAAACCATCTCCCTCGGAATGACCGTAGGTATCATTGACTCTTTTAAAGTTATCTAAATCGATAAGCATGCAACTCATGGCGTTGACTTTACTGCAATGCTCCCTGATCCATTTGTAGATAGCACCCCGATTATAAAGATCTGTCAGCGAATCGTGGAAGGCTTTATAGGCAAGTCGTTGCTCTGCCATCACTTTGTCGGTGACATCGACAATAACCACTTCTACAGCAGGCTCTCCTTCCCAGTGGATAGCATGATCATAAATATTAAAAAACCGTTTTTCGCCATCAAAACGGATATTCTCGATAATATGACTCTCGCCAATGGCTTCTCCCGTGATGACTTTATTATAGCGGTCAATCGCCTGGGCATGGAACTCTGCGGGGATGAGATCTAATATGTTTAGATTTTCCATCACATCCTGAGCCGATTTAGCGGCCATTAGTTCAATCCAGACCTGGTTAACGAGCAGAGGTTTAAAATCTCGATGGATAATAACGCCTTGATGAGAGTGTTCAACAAGACTTTCATATTTAGCTTTGTTAATAAGCTGCTGGGGGCTAAGTTTTGAAGAGATATCAAAGATTTGTAACTCAATTGCGGGTTGTTCTTCCCAATTTATTTGCTGCGCCAGTACAAACACAGCAATTTTTTTATCTTCTTTGTTGGTGCAATAAATAACATTACCGTGTGTTTCGAAAGAGCCTGAATTTAAATGCTCAGACTTTATTAACACCTGGTCATGATAACCCGCAGCAATCAGCGCTAAGGGGTCAGGCTGAGCGGCATACATTTCATCGTGAGAAGAAAAACCAAATATATTGACAAAATTTTGATCGACGCTGACAACCACATTATCTGCGATAATGATTTTTCCGTAGCAAAACATGTTGTTCATCTCTAGCATTAAAAACCTTCCTGATTATGCATATGCCTCTGCCATTAATAGCAAAAAGCGCAATAAAAACGGTAATGAATATTTTCTAAGTTCGTTTACAAAATAAGTCTTTAGCCAAGATTTCAGCAATAGCGGATCGGCTGAAATATACAACCGCAACCTTCTAACCAACTGAAATTAATATTTATTTTATTTCTCTATTTGGCTGGGCTTACGGGTGCTCAGGAATATCTTTATAGTCTGCATTCAGTATCTGACTTATGCTCCCGACATACTGCTAATCTGCATTAGATCAGCAGACGAAGTCTATCCTATTACATGCCAGTTTGAATTTGTGGTTGTCACATTATGAAATAATATTTAAAACTTTACGTCCTTTGACACGTTCAACCATAGGCTTAAAAATATCCTGCAATTATTTATCCACTTTGATCTAACGACAAAAACAGAGCAGTATGGCTTTTGGGGTTTAGAGAAAGTATATTTTCTGAAAATGGAGAAGTTCTACAGCCTGGTTAGGCTATTATCAAAAGGGAGTTGTCATGTCTGAGTATGTTGCAAAAATCAATTGGACGAGAGGCTGTGGTGAAAATTATATTGATAACAAATACAGTCGAGGGCATCAATGGATTTTTGATGGTGGTGTGACAGTTCAAGCATCATCTTCTCCACATCTAGTCCCTTTGCCCTATTCTGTTGAAGCAAATGTGGATCCAGAAGAAGCTTTTATTGCATCACTCTCTAGTTGTCACATGCTATTATTTTTATCAATTGCAGCTAAAAGAAGATATGTTGTGGATTCATATATGGATGATGCTGTCGGTATCATGGAAAAAAATGATGATGGTAAAATTTCAATGACTAAAGTCACACTCAGGCCTAATGTTCAATTTTCAGGTGATAATAAGCCGACAATGGAGAAAATTGAAAAAATGCATCATCAATCTCATGAGCAGTGTTTTATCGCCAATTCAGTCAAAACTGAAATTGTTATAGAAATCATCGCCTAACAGCGCTTCAACCTAAAATAAATTTCCTGAGAACCTAATATGAAGACACTCCTGAATAAACAGACCAAGAAAAGTGCAGAAGTATTAACAGCGATCGCGCATATGCCGACCAAAAGCCTAGCGGTTCTAATGGACAATGGCTTTGTGCGTGGGCTGACAGATGATGATTTTATGCGTATTGCCGTATTGCTTGCACAAAAGAGCTATGATGAAAGCGGCTGTCCCATTGGCGCCGTGATAATAGATAACGCGACAAGACAAATAGTAGGAAAGGGCCATAACACACTGGTTCAAGAAAACCATCCTTATAATCACGGTGAAACTGCCGCTATTCGAGATGCTGGCCGGATAGATTTTAGCCAGACAACCCTTTTTACCAGTCTGAGTCCGTGTGATATCTGCACGACGTTAATTTATATGAGAGGGTTTAGCCGTGTGGTTGTAGGTGATCTAACGAATGCGGCAGGCAATGAAGCGCTTTTGCAGGAAAAGGGGATTCACGTAGACATATTGGAGGATCTGCAAGGAATTGAGCTGTATGCCCGATTCCGCTTCGAAAAACCTGACCAGGATTTGGAAGACTGGCGAGGTTTGTGCGCCGTGAAAATGACAAAAGATAAATGAATGCGCGAGATTTAGCGGCGATAATATTTGTGCTTGCTGGCCATTCCAGTCGCGGGAAACGCCTGATTCATCAGGTGTTAGGCTTAATAGTTAAGCTGCGTAATCGCTTACGAGTTTTTTGTTTTTTAACCGCGGAATGTACAGTCGGCGTTATCCGGGATGATATAAAGCTTGGCATGCTCTATCTGGCTGCTTGGGGGAAATAACAATTATTACAGACCCTAATGTCATTACTTTTTTAGGGTGATGGGTTGCAAAGTGCAATGTAAAAATAAAAAAACCCAGCATTTACGCTGGGTTGAGATTGATATGGTCTATTAAACGTGTTTATTCTTACACTTTTAGTAAAGGTATGACCTAGAACGGAATATCATCATCGAAATCCATTGATGGTTCATTATATTGCGTTGGTGTCGGCGCTGGTTGCTGTGGTGCTTGCGCTGGTGGTCGTTGGTTTGGCGCTTGCTGCTGCTGTGGTGCCTGAGCTGGTGGACGTTGAGTTGGCGCTTGTTGCTGGTAAGCAGGAGCCATTTTCGGCGCAGGCTGTTGACTCGGCGCTTGTTGTGGTGCATTACCCCAGCTTTGTTGCGGCTCCTGTGAATTGCTTTGCGGTGCATTAGCCTGATAAGGCTGGCCACCCGCTTGTGCCGGATTACGCGCATCCATCATTTGTATTTCCGAGACAACAACCTCTGTTGTATATTTGTCCTGGCCGTCTTGTCCCTGCCATTTGCGCGTCTGTAACTTACCTTCAACGTAAATTTTTGCACCTTTTTTAAGGTACTCTCCGCACATTTCACCGAGACGGTTAAATACCGTCAGGCGATGCCATTCTGTTTTCTCTTTGCGTTCGCCGCTTTGTTTGTCTTTCCAGCTTTCTGTTGTTGCCAGGGTTAAATTTGCTACTGCATTGCCGTTTGGCATGTAACGCATTTCCGGATCTTTTCCTAGATTACCGACTAAGACTACTTTATTTACACTTCGGTTAAACATGTTTTTGCTCCGCTGACTGCTTGATGATGTATGTTGTAGATTAAGTGTTTGCTAAAATTTCTTTCGCTTTATTCAGTGCAAAGACTTGGTTATTTACTTTGATATAAACTGTTTTTTCTTCAACGATGATGACGACTTCTAAGACCCCCTCTAGCGTGATCAGTTGTTCAGTTATTAACTGCGCATGAGTTTCATCCTTGATTAATGCTGTAATAGTATGGGTGCGAACTTTACTTGGATTATGCATACCCAGTGAAATGAAAAACCAAATCACCATTAACCCGGCTAAAAATAAAAATAAGCCGCTACTGCCAAGTAGTTTATAGGAAAATCCCCCTAAAATACCACCAAAAAAAGCACCTAAAAACTGATACGTGCTATAGATCCCCATCGCACTGCCTTTTGAGCCTGCGGGAGAAAGCATTGAGATAAATGCAGGTAATGACGCTTCTAAAAAATTAAAGGCCGTGAAATAAAATAATACGGACACAAACATCCATATAAGTGATTGAGAGTTAAGAGACATTGTTATTAAACTGGCGGCCATTAACAAAATAGCAAACAAATAAAATTGTTTGTTCATGTGTTTGCGGGCAGCCATGATAAGCATAGGGACTATTAATATAAATGAAACCAATAATGCCGGCAGGTATAAGTGCCAATGCTGTGCTGCAGGTAATTGCATATTCAGCAGTTGCACGGGTAATACCACAAACATAGCCGTGAGCGCCATGTGTAAAATGAAAATGCCGCAATCTAAGCGCAGCAGTTGCGGATTTTTGGCTAAGTTTGCAAGCAAGGCGGGAATGGCAACGGTTTCGCCTCGGGGGGCTTTGCTGACCACGTGCGGCACCACAAAATAGACAATAGCAATACCCGTGAGTGCTCCGGCTGCGGTAATGAAAAATAAACCCTGTAAGCCAATGATAGGCGCTAAAACGGGACCTGCAACCATCGCCAATGCAAAAGCAAGGCCTATGCTTACCCCAATCATGGCCATTGCCTTGGGGCGTTGCTCTTCTCGGGTGACATCGGCTGCCAGGGCTAACACCGCACTGGCAATGGCACCCGCACCTTGAATAGCGCGTCCGGCTGTCACGCCATAAACACTTTCTGAATAGCCTGCTACTAAGCTGCCAATAGCAAAAAGCAGTAAACCGATGAAAATAATCGGGCGGCGGCCAAATTTGTCAGACAGCATGCCAGCAGGAATTTGTAATAATGCCTGGGTTAAACCATAGGCTCCGATTGCAAAACCTACCCAGATCGGCGAATAACCAACCAGCTCCTGCCCGTAAATGGCAAATACCGGCATGATCATAAACAGGCCTAACATACGTAACGCAAACACCACGGAAAGGGAGATGGCGGTGCGTCTTTCGAGGGGATTTAGTGCATCAGATTGCATTGAACATCCATTTTTAAGGCGGTAAACAGAAATAAATTGGGCGACAATAATAACATGCTCTTACCGAGATAAGCTTTTATTTTTCGCGCTTTTGCAGACAATTTTATTTATACTGCACGGCTTATATCTATTATATTTCGGGAGTCATTTTTGCTGAGCTATCGCCATTCTTTTCACGCAGGTAATTTTGCGGATGTGTTAAAGCACATTGTTTCTACATCGATAATTGACTACATGCTCAAAAAAGACAAAGCTTTTTGTTATCTGGATACTCACGCCGGCTGCGGCGCTTATTCATTTCAGTCTAGTGAGGCTTTAAAAACGAAAGAGTTTAATAATGGTGTTTTTCCATTATGGGGACGCGCAGACTTACCCGTTCCCGTGGCACGTTATATGGAACAAGTGGTTGAATTTAATGCCCAGAGTCAGTTACAGCATTATCCTGGCTCTCCTAGCATTGCGCTGCAAATGTTACGCGAGATGGACCGCATGTTTTTATTCGAATTACATCCCAATGAATTTAGCAATATGCGCGCTAATTTTTCAGGAAACCGGAAAATCAAAATGGCTAAAAGTGATGGTTTGCAGGGCCTTATTGCCAATATGCCGCCCGTCGAGCGGCGCGGATTTATTTTAATTGACCCTTCCTATGAAATTAAAACTGAATATCACCAGGTGGTTGAAACATTAATACAAGCGCACAGGCGTTTCGCTACGGGTACCTATGCACTTTGGTATCCTGTCGTTAACCGTTCGAACATTGATAAAATGGAAAAAGCGTTGAAAGCCTCCGGTATTAAGAATATGCAACTTTTTGAATTAGGTCTTCAGGCAGACTCGGATCAGATGGGCATGACATCCAGTGGCATGATTGTTATTAATCCTCCCTGGACGTTAAAAAAAGAGATGCAGGCATCATTGCCTTTTTTAGCCAAATTATTAGGTCTCGATGATCAGGGCTTTTATCGTATTGAAACCTTGGTTGCAGAAGAATAGCTGTTCCGGAATAACGGTTTTTTAGCGATGTTTTTTAAAATGTAATAATGATCTTAGTTTAGAATAACGCCTTCTTTCGGGTTTATCCCGGAGGGCCGCTTTGCCTGCCTTTTCAATATCAATAATGCCAGAGCGGTTTAAGGTTATTTTAAAACGCTCGAACTGTTCTGTGTACTTCCCCTGGTCTAATGCGACCACCACATTTATCTGATAGCGTCGCTCAATGGAGGTGGTTTTAATTTTTTCTTTGTTTGATGAGGTCTCATTTTGCTCATAGAGCTTACCGCTGCCGCGCTCTAAATGGCGCGCAAAAGGTAATAAGCTAAAATCTATGGTTTCTTCCAGCGTGTCATAACCCGGTTGAAACCCCTGTCGAACGACCTTGGTATCGATCCGAAAATGTAATATCTCCGAACTTTGTTTATTCTGCAGATGGCGTTTCGCCAACAGCTGTCGGGTTTTGAGCGGCTGGTTGTCGGTCTTAATATAATCAAGCCAAATTTTTTGTTTGGCGAGTTCCGATTTGCTGGTCGGATCGATTAAGGTTCTGGCCCATTTAGGTTTACCTTTACGGATCCACCGCCACAGGATGTTTTTAAAATCATCCTTAAAAACTTCCCGCACCCCGTAAATAATCGCCAGAATAAATACCATCAAGGAGGTCAGCGTACTAAAAGCACCTTGGGTTTTTATAATTAAGACCAGCACTACGCTCATGATCAGCGCGGTAGCAACACCGGTCACAATTTTACGAATGATGTTACCCAATGCTTGGGTATCCGTTTTAAAAATCACCCCATACTCAATTAAGCGGCGTAACAGGCGCATTTTATTGGCAATCCGGTTAGGATCGTCAAGTGTCGGTTGCGAGTTATAGGATTTTTCTTGGCGGTATAAGTTTTCATTTTTACAGATTTGCAGCAGTGCCAGACGCTCTTCAGAAAATTCGGATACACGCGGTTTGTTTGCTAACATGCCCAGTATGGTTTGCTCTGTATACCAGGAGAGGTAGTTATCCACATTTTCAAAGATCGCTTCCAGTTTAGTATCTTTAGGTGCATGGCTACGGTGTTTGCTTAAAATGACCATGCTGTGATTGATAATCTCCTGCGCTGCATCATAAAAGTCCCGTAATTTTTCACTATCATTGATCTTGATTGCTTCATGCATATCGGTATTAAGGGCGGTCACGTATTGATAAGCAAAGAGATTAAGATGGTTACGATATTCAACAGTAGAACGTTTCATGCGACTGGCAAAACGGCTGTGTAATAAGGGTAAATGTAAACCTTGAGTAAAATAAGCGCTTCGAGTTCTAACCCCCGCATTGAAATAATCAACCTCCGGAAGCGTATTTTTATTAATACTCATCTCTTTTGGAAGAGAAAAATAAACATCAATACGACGAAACTGACCCTGATCTATCTGATGGGTGAGTTTGATCGAGAAACGCTCTTCTTGCTTAAGGCTGATTTGCTTCACTTATTCCTCTCAATATGAATGGCTAACACCTGGGTAGTGTCGTTCAGTAATAGCAAAGCCACTCATTTTTTATTTATGCGGATTAAAATGAATGTAATTGCTCTATAAACAGTGTGAAAACGGCTCAAATTTGATTGCCCTATGAAAAGAGCATAATCATTATACCCTGTTATATTGGGTTAGATAAATTAATAATACAGGGATAGTCTGTATTTTTTGTCTTTTGCTATCCCGGATAAGGTTAAGCTGTGACGGATCTGCCTAACCCGTTGTGATCTGCTTAAAACGCTGAAACACTCTCTTTTATAACATTTTATTGTTACAATCTGGCTTTTTGAAATTAGGGTTTAACACATGAAACTGTCATTATTGACTCAACCTATTTATGATCACTTATATACCGATATCAAGCAGTTCCGTCAGACTTTTGATCTGCCCTGCAATGATCTCAGTTCACTTGATGAACAAGCGGATGCCCTGCATACTTCGTTAATTATTGAAGAGTTAACGGAATTGGCGCAGGCCGACTGCAAAATTGAACAAGCCGATGCGATAGTCGACAGTGTTTATGTTTTGATGGGACGCTTAGTCCATTTGGGTATCACCCGGGCGAGTGACAATATTGAGATAAGCTATCTGATTGATCTGTTTTTAAATGTCGCCAAACAGCTTGATATTAACTTTTTACCTTGTTGGGATGAAGTGCATTCCAGCAATATGAGTAAAGTCTGCCGTAGTGCTCTGGAATATCAGGAAACACAACAATTTTATGCTGAGCAGGGGATTGAACTGTTTGATAGTCTTAAGGGTGATTTTATCATCGCTAAATGCGCACAGGATGTGCAGCAGCCCGGCAAGGTTATTCGTCAAGGCAAGGTTTTAAAATCTGTTTATTACCGTCCTGCTGATTTAGCACCCTTAGTCTAATAAAATGCAAAATAGGGGGAGAGAGATTGTCCTTGAGAACGGTAATCTCTCTCCTTTGTATTAGCAGCTTAAGGCTCTTTTTATTAACCGCTTGAAATTATTTTTATTAACCGTTTACACTAATTAGCTGGCGCGCAATATTTTGGCTGCCGCAACCATGTTCAGCAATGCCGGTTTGACCTCTTCCCAGCGTCTGGTTTTTAAGCCGCAGTCAGGATTAACCCAAAGTTGCTCAGCCGGGATACGCAAGGCCGCTTTTTTCATTAAGCTGACCATTTGTTCAACATTAGGTATGTTGGGAGAATGTATATCATAAACTCCGGGCCCTATTCCATTGAGGTAATTAAACTCTTCAAAAACATCTAATAATTCCATATCCGAACGGGATGTTTCAATGGTAATCACATCGGCATCCATTTGCGCTATAGCCGCGATAATATCGTTAAACTCGGAATAACACATGTGCGTGTGAATCTGGGTTTTATCCCCAACACCGTTAGCACAGAGTCGAAAGGCTGCGATTGCCCAGCTTAAATATTGCTGCCATTGGGAGCGATGCAGTGGTAATTTTTCACGCAGCGCCGCTTCATCAATCTGAATAATATTAATCCCCGCCTTTTCTAAATCAAGGACCTCCTCGCGAATGGCCAGCGCAATCTGCATACAGGTAGTCCTCAGGGGCTGATCATCACGCACAAAAGACCAGTTTAAAATAGTAACAGGTCCGGTAAGCATGCCTTTTACCTGTTTTTCAGTCAGAGATTGTGCGTAGCTTGACCATTCAACGGTCATCGGCTTGGGACGGGAAACATCACCAAACAAAATCGGCGGTTTAACACAGCGGGAACCATAGGATTGCACCCAGGCAAATTGGGTGAAAACAAAACCGTCAAGGAGCTCACCGAAGTATTCAACCATGTCATTTCGTTCCGCTTCACCGTGCACTAAGACATCCAGACCAAGCGCATTTTGCTCAATAATACAATATTCAATGGACGCTTTGATGCTTGTTTTATATTGCTCGTCATTGATATCCCCTAAACGTTTCGCTTGACGTAATTGACGAATCTCGCTGGTTTGCGGGAAAGAGCCAATAGTAGTGGTTGGATAGCTGGGCAGATTTAAATAGGATTGCTGTAAGGGTTCCCGTTGGCTTATACCCTGGTTACGCTGCCCTTGTTCAGGCGTGATATTAAGCACTTTGGTTTTAATGTCCTGTTTGTGGACTAGTTGGCTGTTGCGACGACTTGCAATACAGAGTTTATTATAATCCAGGGCCGTTTTAACGCTGCTTAAGCCATCATTTAAAGCGCGCCCAATCAAGCTCAGCTCCTGTAATTTTTGAACCGCAAAAGCCAGCCAGGATTTAACCTCGTAATCGAGTTTTTCTTCATTATTGAGATCAATGGGGACATGCAGTAATGATGAGCTGGGTGCCAGCCATAATCTGTCTTGTAATTTTTGATGGATCGGAGCCAATGTTTCTAGGGTCTGATTAAGATCTGTTTTCCAAATGTTACAGCCATTGATAATACCCAGAGATAATACTTTTTCATTACCTAAATATTCTATCGCAAGCTCTATTTCATGTGCCGCGTTAACCGCATCAAGGTGCAAACCTGCCACTGGTAATTCACAGGCCAGTTTTAAATTATCTTTAAGCTCGCCAAAATAAGTGGTTAAGAGAAGATTAACCTTGGATTTTCCTAATTTCTGATAACTACTCTGCAGGGCTTCCTGCCATTGCTTAGGGATCTCCAAGACTAAAACAGGCTCGTCTACTTGAACCCAGGTAATTTTTTTTTCTGCGAATAAGGCCAATAATTCAGCGTAAACCTCCAGCAATTTTGGCAGTAGCGCGAGTTTTTGGCTGTCATCTTTTTCCTTGCCTAACCACAGGTAGGTCACAGGTCCGATGATCACAGGTTTGACATTTTTATTGATTTTCTGCAGCTCTTCAATTTGCTCCAGAAGCTGCTGGGCATTTAATGAAAAAGTGGTATGGGCATCAAATTCCGGCACGATATAATGATAGTTAGTATTAAACCATTTGGTCATTTCTCCGGCCTGACTTTCTCCCGAGTGTCCATGGGAAGCAGCGCAGCATTCCTGTGACTGAGAGCGGCCGCGTGCCACCCTAAAGTAATTATCTAAACTATTATCCTGGTCACTTTGTTTGGCACGTTGTGGAATATTACCTACTAAAAAACTCGCATCAAGTACCTGGTCATAAAGTGAAAAATCACCGACCGTATATAAATCCAGTGTTAAATCCTGCTGATCCAGCCAGTTTTGTTGACGTAAATCGGAAGCGCTTGTTTGTAATTCCTGTTCGCTTAACTCACCACGCCAAAATTTTTCCAGGGCAAATTTAAGTTGACGTTTATTGCCAATACGCGGGAAGCCTAAGTGATGTAATTTAGCCATGATCTTAATCATCCTTTTAAATAGAGTTAGACATTGAAGTTGATAATGATTGTATTTAGAATCGACTATGAAAAATAATGATGATTTATTACAAAACCATGAGGTAAGTTCATAATGATCGAGTTATCGCATCTAAAAATCATGATTGCATTGCATGAAAAGGGCACCTTAACTCTGGCGGCGGATGCTTTATGTTTAACCCAATCGGCGTTATCACACCAGATTCGCCACCTTGAAAAAAAGTTAAACGTAAAACTATGGCAACGTTGCGGGCGTCGCCTGCGTTTAACCCCGGCTGGTGAGTTATTATTAAAGGTGGGTAAACAAACCGTGCCCACCTTAGCGCAAACAGAAATGACCTTAAAAGCGATGGGGCAAGGGTTACAGGGTTTGCTGCGGATCGGTGTGGAATGTTATCCCTGTCAGGAATGGTTAACTCAAGTGGTGGCGCAGTTTTTACAGACTCAGCCAAATATTGATATTGATATTATTAGGAAATTTCAATTTTCCGGGATCAACGGATT
>JBLIEH010000010.1:0-19357 GCA_047632875.1 Psychromonas sp.
CTCACCACGGAAGAGATAGACAGTGTTTTTGGGCTGCCCTATCAGCGTGTACCACATCCAGCCTATGGTGATGCAAAAATTCCTGCTTACGACATGATTCGTTTCTCGATCAACATCATGCGCGGCTGTTTTGGTGGTTGTACTTTCTGCTCAATTACTGAGCATGAGGGACGGGTAATACAAAGTCGTTCTGAAGATTCGATTATCAGAGAGATAGAAATCATTCGCGATAAAGTACCCGGATTTACCGGCGTTATTTCTGATTTGGGCGGCCCGACGGCAAACATGTATCGCCTCAAATGTAAAAGTCCCAAAGCTGAACAAACCTGCCGCCGTTTAAGCTGTGTTTTTCCGGATATTTGTCATCATCTCAATACTGACCATGAGCATACAATTAATCTTTATCGTCGCGCGCGTAAACTCACCGGTATTAAGAAAATATTGATCGCCTCGGGTGTGCGTTATGATATCGCCGTTGAAGATCCGCGATATGTGAAAGAGTTGGTTGAGCATCATGTTGGCGGTTATCTTAAAATAGCACCTGAGCATACGGAGAAAGGTCCCCTAGATAAAATGATGAAGCCGACCATGAGCAGTTATGAAGCATTTAAAGAAATGTTTGAAAAGTACTCTAAAGCGGCGGGCAAAAAACAATATCTTATTCCCTATTTTATTTCGGCGCACCCGGGGACCACGGATCAAGATATGATTAATCTTGCTTTATGGTTAAAAAGTAATAATTTTAAACTCGATCAAGTACAAAATTTTTACCCTTCGCCCCTGGCGAATGCGACCACTATGTACCATACCGAAAAAAATCCTTTGCATAAAGTTACTAGGGACAGTGAAGAGGTGATCAGCCCTAAAGGTGGCCGACAACGTAAACTTCATAAAGCGATATTACGTTATCATGTACCGGAAAACTGGCCTTTAATCCGTGAAACCCTAAAGAAATTAGGCTTAGCGAGAAAACTGATTGGCAAAAGTCCTCATCATCTGGTCCCGCCGGAATCACGTAATGAACTGCAGGGGATCGCTCAGCAGGGTAAATTCTCAACCAACAATAAACCTGCGCAAAATGCGGTCACCCGCTTTACCGGCTCTGCGCAGTTCAAGAAAGCGGCTGCCAATACCAGGCTGGAAAAATCAGCAGCCGGAAAAAAAATAGGCAGCAATAAACCGCTACAGCTTGAAAAATCAGACAATAAGGTTGCAGGTAAAGCCAAGGGCAAAAAGCAGTTTAATTTTTCAGGGCAAAAGAAAAGATAATAAGAAGAGCGAAATTAATAAATTAAGGGCGGATATCCGCCCTTTTTGCTGCTTAAATTAAATAACGGATCGTCCGGAAAATGAATGGGAAAGTGTGGTGCTGTCTACATACTCCAGCTCTCCTCCCACCGGCACACCGTGCGCGATTCGGCTCACTTTTATCGCATATCGCTTAGCCATATCAGCAATGTAATAAGCCGTCGCTTCACCCTCAACCGTTGGATTTGTCGCTAATATTATTTCAGAATGTTGACCCGAAGAAAGCTGTTTATCAAGGAGTTGTAAGCCAAGCTGCTCCGGCCCAATCCCATCAAGGGGAGAAAGATGCCCCATCAGCACAAAATAAGTTCCTGAAAATAAAGCTGTTTGTTCGATAGCCAACACATCAACGGGCATTTCGACGATACAAATGCTGCCATTTTTATTGCGTTTGTCATTGTCACAAATAGCGCATAAATTCTGATCGGTAAAAGTGCGGCATTGTTGGCAGTGTCCTATTTCATTAACCGCTCTTTCAAGCAGATAACTCAGGTTTAAAGCCCCCTTTCTATTTTTATCTAACAGATGATAAACCATCCGCTGCGCGGATTTAGGGCCGACACTGGGTAAACACTGTAACGCTTGCATTAGATCTTCAAGTAAGGAACTGGAGCTCATATTTAACTTCTTATTAGATGATTTTTAAGTATATATATTTTAACAAGCAAGCTACCTGAAGATACCTAAATCAGCAAGTGAAAAAATAATGAATAAGGAGGTGTCGATCTTAGCGCGTAAAATCACTTGTTACTGAGTTTTTGTTTGGACTGAATCAAAAGCTCAAACTAACAGGAGAAAAACTTCCGAATATAAACTGGATAGTTGAGCAGAGTAAAACCATCGTAGACTCCATAGACTTCTAAACCAATATTTAAACCTTCACGTAATACGACACGGATTGTCGCATTCATAGCGGGTGCATCCCAACACTTGTTAAAACGCCTATTTTTTTAATCATTACAGTCTCCAAGATACGAATCAATAATATTTCAATTTAGATTAGACTGAGTATAGAGCGAATAAATAGCTTTCCCTCGAGATGAGCATTATTTTATTCATCCCCTGCACCAAGTCATTGTGAGTATTACGTTTAATTAAGTAACCTATGGGAATTACAGTTGAAAAAACGCACTTATTATTTGCATAATAGTTGATTTTAACGAGCAGATATTTATGCGATTGGTATTAGAATTCCGTGTTCGCATTAATCCATTCATTGAGCAAAATTTTTTAGTACTTATTGAGTTGTATCTTTAGAGACATGCTTAACCCTTACGGGTTAACTTCTAACCAAAATGACGGGTGATAACGTAAAGGGACATCGAAAAAAGATTCACGCGCTTCCGTCACAATTCATAAGCACCTGAATCTTCATATTTTTTATGTCAAAAACCTGATTTACTGCTATTTTTTCAGCCGTTTTGAAATTCTTGAATAAGCCTCTTTAAGTTCCTCTCCGACCACTTTAGCTTTGTTGATATATTCTTCAGAGGTATCCACTGCGTCATCAGAAATTTCAGAGGCTTTTATTTTAACCTTACGCCATTTCTTTTCAGCTTCTGCAAACTCCGCTTTCGCTTCCATTGAGCCTAGATGCATTTTCAATTTCAATTCATCACGCTCAGCTTTGAGCTTATCAACCAACTTATCAAAATCTTCTTTCATTTTCCGGTTTCTCCTCATGGTATAACTGTTTCTCTGCTCTTTAATATAGCACAGACTGGGTTAACCGATGGGAGGTGCAAACAACGTTAGGTATAATGATACTTAACATAACAGGTCTTTTTTATTTCGTCCAAAGCGGAGTTAATCTTGCTTAAGCAAGAAAATTATCCCCGCTTTAGACTATTAAATAACTAGAATGGCATTTTAAAACCTGGTGGTAACTCCATACCACCCGATAAGCCGCTCATTTTATTTTTATTGACTTCTTCAACACGGCGAACCGCATCATTCATCGCTGCGGCAATAAGATCTTCGAGCATCTCTTTATCGTCTTCCATCAGGCTGTCATCAATTGTAACTTTGCGCACATTGTGATTGCCCAACAGTGTGATTTTAACCAAACCTGCACCTGATTCGCCTGTCACTTCTGTCTTGGCAATTTCAGCTTGCGCTTTTTTCATATTTTCCTGCATCTCTTGGGCTTTTTTCATTAAGTCACCCATGCCTGCTTTATTAAACATATTGATTCTCTTTTTGGTAGATTAACATATAAGATTATAATGGAATGATGCTGTTTTCATAGACCTTTGCGCCGTATTCACTGACAAAAGTTAAGATGTTTTGATCTTCTTTAATAGCCGTTTTTGCATTATGTAAATAGGTTTCATAAATAGCAAGTTCCGATTCAAAAGCGGTTAACTTACCAGTGACATGCCCAACTTCAATATACATACTCATCTGCGCCCCAAAATGACCTTTTAATTTTGTCTCTAATTGTGTGCATAATTGATGATTATTGAGTAAGTGTTGTTGTTCAGGTTTTAAGGTCAATACAATTTGCTGCTCAACTATTTTCATTACGCTATTTTTAGCTAATAATTTAACTAAACCGACTAACTGCATTTTCTGAATAGCTAATGCCCAGGGATCGGTTAATTTATCTTCGACATATTTACTGGGGTCAATTTCCGCTCGTTCAATATCTTCATTAACAAAAATATTATCCGACAGTAAAGTACCACTTTTGTCGCTCGGCGCAGCAACACTAGGCTCTTTTTCAACCGGATTATTCTGTGAAGTATTTTCAGGTCCCTCGCTTTCACCCATATCAGCACGTATTGTTTGACTGAAATAGTCTTCCGGCTGTTCTTGATAGTCACTGTCCGGTATAAAGTGATCCTGTTGATAGGATTCAATCGGGATCATTTCCTGATCGACAAAATCATTCTCTGGCGTTGCTGATGTATTATCTGCATTAGCAATGCTTTTAACTGCCGGTTGACGATCAGGCCCATTGTTCATCGCCACCTCGATGCCACTGATCTGGTGTTTATCCGCTGGCAAACCTTCTTTTAAATTTTCTTTATTTTCCGCCCTGGGTGCGACAACTGAGGCTGTTTGATCAATGGTTGTCGCCTGGTCCTTTTTTGCGGCTTCTCGTTTTAATCTATGACTGCGTAACATATTTCTAGAAGAGGCCTCAGCAACAGGTGCCAACTTTTCGCCTCTATCTGCTGACAGATTTTGCTGCGGGTCTTGTCCTGTTTCAATTATGGACGACGCCAAAGGCGTTGCTGATTTCTGTAATGGTTCCACAGAGGGAGAATCAGACTGAGCTTGATCGGGTCTCGGCGCTACCTGTTGCAGAATTTTCGGCGGTTTTTCTATAACAGTAGGTATTGGCGTTTTTACTTCTGTGATCACTTCTTCTATGTCAGATTCCCGAGGCGGCGTAATGTGACTTTGCATAGCATCGCTTGGACTTGATTGCTCGGCCGGATTATGCAGATTACCAAGTTGCTGCTCATCCAAACTGATATAGTTTGCGGGTTTAAAGGCGAGCAGACGCATCACTGTCATCTCAAAAGCAATTTTACCATTAGGTGCGAAGGTGAAATCTTTATAACCCTGTACAGCAATTTGATAATAAAGCTGTACCTCTTCAGGCGTTAAACGTTCTGCTAATAATTGTACGGCAGATTTTTGGCTTACATTTTGTTTAGGCTGCATCTGCAATAAGGCAATTTCGTGACACAAACTGGCTAAGGCCTGGTGTAACATGGCAAAATCTGCCCCTAAATGTACAAATTCTTCTATTTTTTTGAAGACTTTTGAGACGTTTCCGGAAGCAATAAAATGTAATAAATAATGCAAATGGTTGTGATCGATAGAGCCAAGCATTTTTAATACCGCTTGGTATTCAATGTGGCCAGAGCCAAAAGCGAGTGCCTGGTCAGTCAAACTTAAAGCATCCCGCATACTGCCCTCTGCCGCCGAGGCAATAACAGTCAGCGCGGCATGTTCGAAGGTCGCCTGTTCCTGATGGAGGATATAAGCTAATTGTGTTTCGATTTCTTGCGGCAAAATCGCTTTTAAGTGAAATTGTAAACAACGTGATAAGACCGTAATGGGCAATTTTTGCGGATCTGTCGTGGCTAATAAAAACTTCACATATTCAGGTGGCTCTTCTAATGTTTTCAGCAATGCATTAAAGCTGTGCTTGGAAAGCATATGCACTTCATCAATAAGATAAACTTTATAACGCCCCTGCGCAGGTTTATATTGCACATTATCAAGCATTTCACGCGTATCATCGACCTTAGTGCGAGACGCGGCATCTATTTCTAATAAATCAACAAAACGCCCCTGGTCAATCGCCTGGCAATGTACGCAGGTGCCGCAGGGTGTTGCCGTAACTCCCTTTTCACAATTGAGGCTTTTGGCCAAAATACGTGCAATGGTGGTTTTGCCGACACCGCGGGTCCCACTGAACAGATAAGCATGGTGTAGTCTGTTTTGCGCCAAACTATTCGATAAAGCGGTCAACACATGTTGCTGTCCGACAACTTCCTGGAAATTACCTGGTCGCCATTTTCGTGCTAAAACTTGATAACTCACAAAGATTACTCGCCTTCAAATTCGACTAAGGAAAAGTGCGGGACATTAAGTGCGTGTAGTTTTTGCGCCCCTTTTAATGCCGGCAATTCGATCACAAAAACTGACTCGATAACAATCCCGCCCGAACGTTGAATTAATTTAATAGAAGCTTCTGCTGTCCCGCCCGTTGCTAAAAGGTCATCCACTAATAATACTCTCTCCCCCTCTTTGATCGCATCGCAGTGGATATGTAAGGAATCAGTGCCATATTCAAGTTCGTAATTTTCATGCACCGTGGTGCGCGGTAATTTACCCGGTTTACGTACAGGCACAAACCCTGCCCCAATGGCAGCTGCTAAGGGAGCACCAAAAATGAAACCGCGTGCTTCGGTACCAACCACTTTGTCAATATTTTTATCTTTATAACGTTCTATTAGTAAGTTAATGGTGGCTGAAAATGCGGCACCATTTTCAATTAAACTGGTGATATCACGAAACATAATGCCCGGAATAGGATAATCCGGAATGCTTTTGATACAGTTTTTTATTTCTTGTAATGTCGTTGCTGTCATTATTTTAACTCTTTTTAAAAACCTATCTGTTAAGAGTAAATAGTTGCCTGACTATGTGCAAGCATTGCTGGCATATATAGCCAAATTACTTGAAGACACAGGCATCTTCTGCTTTATTTTCAGGCCTCAGTAGATATCTTATTTATCACATAAAGAAGAATACTCAGGTATATACCCATGTTACTTCAAGATGCTTTGTCAGGCGCAAGCTCGGAGATCAGAGCAAGACGCAACATGAGGTAATGGTTATTCCCTTTGCGATTGGTGCAACGCAGCGCTGGCTTTCGACCTTGCGCCCCGTAGGGCAAGGCGAATTGTACCAATCTGCGTTGTTATAAAATCTCTATGTAGAATGACTATACTTCAATTTTATGCCTAGCATCTCGGCACAATTTGCCTTGCTGACTTTGCATCTTGAAGTATCATGGGTATACTGCCGCTTTTTAAAGAGAGAGTGAGCAGATGCAAATAACACTTGCCCCGATGGAGGGCGTCATGGATCACCATATGCGCCAATTGTTAACGGCAATGGGTGGTTATGATCTCTGCATTACTGAATTTGTTCGCGTCATTGATTTACAGCTGCCGGCAAAAGTATACCGCCGTCTCAGCCCTGAGCTGTATAACGACAGTAAAACGGCCTCCGGCACCCCGGTACGTATTCAATTATTGGGTCAAAACCCGCACTGTTTAGCACAAAATGCACATAAAGCCCTCAGCATAGGCTCAGATGGTATTGACCTTAATTTTGGTTGCCCTGCAAAAACCGTTAATAAAAGTAAAGGTGGCGCCGTACTACTAAAATCACCTGAAAGCTTATATCAAATTGTCACAGAAGTGCGTAAAGTCGTGCCCGCATTTCAGACTTTCAGCGTCAAAATACGCCTGGGTTATGAAGATAAATCCCTGGCGATTGAAAATGCGCAAGCGATTCAGGCCGCAGGAGCCGATGAACTTGCCGTGCATGCCCGCACTAAAGAAGAAGGTTATCGCCCCCCCGCGCACTGGCATTGGATAGCGAAAATTAAAGATGCGATCACTATTCCCGTGACGGCTAATGGTGATATTTTCTCTGTTGAAGATGCCAGGCGTTGTATGGAAATAACAGGTTGTGAACGTTTGATGATCGGCCGAGGCGCCCTTGCGACACCCAACCTGGCTCAGGCTATCAAAGGGCTTGAATCCCCAAATAACTGGTCAGAGATTTTAGATATAGTGGAAAAATATCTGTTTATCCAAACTCACGGCGATCAGGAAAAATATTTACCCAGCCGCATTAAACAATGGTTAATGTTTATAAAATCACAACATCCGCAAGCGGCTATTTTTTTGCAGCAGGTACGTACCATTAAAACCACCCAAGAGATGTTAGCGGCGATCAATCAAGAACAGTTAAGATTTAGATAAGTGACTGATGGCATCAAAAAACCCTTGATGCCATCAGCCAATAATAAAAACGCTGTTCCAGCCAGTTAATTTAACGCTAATTTAACTGTTTTCTCCATTATGTAACTCTTCTAACTCTTCCCAGCGCACAAATGTTTTTTCAAGTAGCTCTTCTGCCTGCTTAAGTTGTGTTAAAAAAGCATCTGCTTCGCTTTTGTCTTTGGTAAAAAACTCAGGCGTATTGATAGTTGCTTGAAAGCCTTCTACTTTTTCTTCCAGCTCTTCGAGTAAACGCGGTAAACCATCCAGCTCAAGTTGTAATTTATAGGATAATTTTTTCTTGGCGACCGTTTTTACAGGGGCTTTCTCTTTTTTAGCCGGTGTCTTGACGTCACTAACAACAGGTTGATGTGCCTCTTCGCTTTGCGCTTTATGACGCACAGCATCACTATAACCACCGACAAATTGTTGTACGTTACCATTACCGTCAAAGAACCAGGTATTAGTGACGGTATTATCAACAAAACTACGGTCATGGCTGACCAATAATAAGGTGCCCTTATAATTAGCTAACAGCTCTTCTAATAACTCCAGCGTTTCAACATCAAGATCATTGGTAGGTTCATCAAGAATTAATAAATTACTGGGTTTTAAAAATATTTTAGCCAGTAACAGACGGTTTTTTTCACCACCCGATAACGCTTTGACGGGCGTACGAGCGCGCTCAGGATGGAATAAGAAATCCTGTAAATAACCTAAAACATGGCGTTTAATGCCATTCACTTCAACTTCCTGCTTACCTTCAGCAAGGTTATCCATTACCGATTTTTCAGGATCTAATTCACCCCGGTATTGGTCAAAGTAGGCAACATCAAGCTTTGTACCACACTTGATTTCGCCTGCATCGGGCTGTAATTGGTTCAGTAATAATTTTAACAGGGTACTCTTACCACAGCCATTACGACCGACTAATGCAATTTTGTCTCCACGCATAATCGCGCAGGAGAAATCACGTACGATACATAACTCATCATAACTGTAAGCAACATGCTCGGCTTCGAAAATAATTTTCCCGGAACGCGTGCCGGCATCAATATTTATTTTCGCTTTACCCATCACATTTTGACGATCTGCGCGTTCATTGCGTAATGATTTAAGCACACGAACACGACCTTCATTACGTGTACGACGAGCTTTGATACCCTGGCGGATCCACTTTTCTTCAATCGCCAATTTACGATCGAATTCAGAATTCTGTTCTTCTTCGACGCGTAATGCTTCTTCTTTAGCGATTAAATATTCATCGTAACCGCCTGGCCAGGAGCTTAAATTACCACGGTCAATATCAATAATACGTGTTGATAGACGGCGAATAAATTCCCTATCATGGCTGATAAAGATAATCGCCCCCTGAAAACTGAGCAAAAATTCCTCTAACCACTCTATGGTACCGACGTCCAGGTGATTGGTTGGCTCATCAAGCAGCAACAGGTCAGGATCATTCACTAATGCTTTTGCTAAAGCGACTTTGCGTAACCATCCCCCGGATAACTGATCCAGCGTTGACTCGGGGTCGATTGCTAAACGATCTAATATTTGATTGATTTTACTGTCTAACTGCCAGGCATCCAACTGATCGATTTGCTCTTGCAGTCTTTGCAGTTTATTTAACTGCTTTTCACTGCAGTCTTCGGCAATAACATGCAGTTGGTGATGATATGCTTTTAATATTTCACCCGCATGTTCCATACCGGAAGCCACAAAATCATAAGCAGTCAGAGTACTGGCTGTGGGTGGATCCTGTTCTAAACGTGCCACTTTGACATCGGTATTGATCAATAAAGTACCATCTTCAAGTTGAATACGACCGTCTAATACTTTTAATAAGGTTGATTTACCTGCGCCATTACGCCCGACCAAACAAACACGTTCATTAGGTTCAATAACCAGGTTAGATTTATTTAATAATGGATGATCACCAAAGGCGAGCTCTGCGTTGTGTAACGTTAATAATGCCACTAAAATACTCTTTTTAATTAAATATGAAGGTTGATAAAATCGTTTAACTGCCGCAAATCAAATGGCCAGTTAAGAATATTGCCGTTTTCACTTTGGATAACGGGAATACTGTAACCGTATAGACTCACTAACTGCGGGTCATCGATAATATCGACTTTTGAATATGAGACAGACGTCTGCTGCAATAATGCCTGTGCATCATCACATAAATGACAGCCGTCCGTAAAATATAATAAAAAATGCTTCTGTGTCATTTTTTATATTAATCCGTATGCTTGGTTAAAATCCAGCACTGGTGAATTTTGCTATTACGTTTAAAGTCTTCCGGTATCGAGGACTGGCTGATATCTTTCACATAAAAATCCAATGCTTTAATCGCATCGACGTCTAATTTAAAACCACGTTTATTATTTGAGAAAATAATTTCACCCTGATCATTTAAACGTTCACTGGCGGATGTCAATAGCGCAACATGATCCTCCTGCACGTCAAACACATCATTCATGCGTTTAGAGTTTGAGAAGGTCGGCGGATCGATAAAAATAAGGTCATACATTTCATGGGAATGTTGCAGCCATTTGATACAGTCTTGCTGAATAAACTCATGTTTGCCTTGAATGCCGTTTTCTGCAAAGTTATCTTCGCCCCAAGCCAGATAAGTCTTAGACATGTCAACGCTGGTTGTTGATTTGGCGCCGCCCAGTGCAGCATGTACAGAAGCGGTTGCTGTATAACAAAATAGATTTAAAAAATCTTTGCCTTTGGCCATTTTGCCAATCAGTAAACGGGTGGGTCTATGGTCTAAAAACAGCCCCGTATCCAAATAATCCTGCAGATTAACCAGCAGCTTAGCCTGTCCTTCATGGACTACTAATGACTGTTTTTTGGTGTCGAGTTTTTCGTATTGCTGGCGCCCTTTCTGACGTTCACGTACTTTAATAACCAGTTTGTCATCGGGCAGGTTTAATACGTAGCGTACCGTCGATACAACATCTAGAAAGCGGCGGCGTACTTTTTGTGTCTCAATCTCTTTGGGAGCACGGTATTCTTGAATAATGATATATTCAGCATAACGGTCAATGGCAACGTTATATTCAGGCAAATCGGCATCGTATAAACGGTAACATTCAATCCCTTCGCGTTTTGCCCATTTTTCCAGTTGTTTCAGATTTTTAAGTAAACGGTTGGCAAACCCTTCAGCATAGATAGCGGGCTTGATTTGTTGAACCTCTTTAAAAATCAGCTCAGACTCATTCTCGAGTTTGACTTCAGCAACACTTTCATTTTGGCCCATGGTCCAGGGGTTGATAGGCTCAGGATTGCCAGTGTTTGTCTTTTCCGGGGCCGTTGGCGTGCTAGGTTCAACTATTTCGGCGGTACGTTTTGGCGAAATACGGTAATTCTTAAGCACACACTCAATCGGTCCATTAAAGAATTTAAAACTTTTACCCGCGCGCATTCCTAAACAACTCAATAGTTCAGTATCCATGGCAAACATAGATAAATTCCAACCGGCAAAGGCATCTTTGAAATGATAACCAAGCTCAGTATAAAGCGTGATGGTATCACTGAAACTGCCTAAACGTTCACCGTAGGGAGGGTTAGTGATTAGCATCCCGGTTTCCAGCTCTTCGGGTGGTAGTACTTTTTTAGCATCAGTAACAGAAAATTCAATGACTTCGGCAACCCCTGCACGTTGTGCATTTTTGCGGGCAATTTCAATCATATCTTTGCTTAAATCAGACCCGTAAAAACGTGTTTCACACTGATTGACGGCGCGACGCCCATAAACTTGTGCGGATGTTTTAAGGGTTTGCCAACATTCTTGATCGTGTTTTTTCCACTTTTCAAAACCAAAGGTCTGACGCAAGGAGCCCGGCGCGATATTTAACGCCATCATAGCCGCTTCGATAACCAAAGTACCTGAGCCGCACATCGGATCTAAAAGCGCTTCACCCTGCCAACCACTGCGTTTAATGATACCGGCAGCTAAGGTCTCACGCAGTGGCGCTTCCCCTGCGATAGTACGGTAACCACGAAGGTGCAGCGGGGAACCCGAAAGGTCTAAATAAATCGTCGCTTTGTCTTTCCATAAACGGCCGTTAAAACGTATATCAGCATCACGTTTTTCAACATTTGGGCGCTCATCAAAGTGCTTACGGAAACGATCCACAATAGCATCTTTAATTTTCAAGGCACCAAACTGGGTATTACGTATTTCATCATTGGTACCCGAGAAATCGATAGAGAAGGTTTTATCAACATCAAAATGCGTTTCCCAGGGAATATTGCTGCAGCCTAAATACAAGTCCATTGAATCCAACACTTTGAATTCACTAAGTTTTAGCAATACTCTTGAAGCAAAACGAGACCATAAACAAACTTTATACCCTTGCTCTAAGGTGCCATCGAATTTCACGCCACCATTCATCTGTTGCGGATTTTCAATACCCATCTCTTTTAGCTCAACTTCAAGCAGAGGGGCCAACCCTTTAGCGGTAGGGATAAAATAACTTAACATATAGGATCTCACGGTGTAATAGGAAAATAAAATGGGGCGTATTATACCCCTAAAACACTATTATCCCAACACAATTAATAGTCGGCTGTGCTTAGCGAGAAATAACTGAAAATGCGGGAATAACAAAGGTAGTGCGGCAGTAAAGCATTCAAGCGTTATAGCCTTATGACCTTATTGGGAGCGGCCTGCTGATTTATAGATTTCGTTTTGGAAACAGGTATATATCCCAATCACTTGTTAATTGCTCTGATTGCCAGTGAAAGATACTTGACCGTACTTTTTGCGTCTGCAGCAGGGTTATTAAAATAATTGCTTATTATTTTCATCATGATATTTTGTAAATGACTGGTGCTGGCTAAATTTTGGGTAAAAGAAGGGACCAGTTCGCCATTGTTAAAGTCGGCAAAGGATTTATGCGCACATTGGTCAAATTTAACCATATTAATACCCTTTCTCACGGGAATTGAACCTTTAACAAGGTTAAACTCGGCTTGAAATTTTTCGCTTAACAGGGTTTCAGCAAAGCGACCTTGTATTTCCCGCGTAGTTTTTGACCCGCTTTTTTCGAAAAACACAAAACTGTCGATATTGTAACTGAAAAGTCCTTTACTTTCAGGGACATCAACACAGATATAATCCACCATGGCTTTTTTCCCTTGGGCATTCCACATGCCCTTTGCCCAGTCCCCCATAAACTGCATTCCTGCCTTGTTATTGCTAATAAGCTGGCTCGCCTGATACCAATCTTTACCGCGCATATTAACATCTGTGTATTGATGCAAACGTTTAAATTGCTCAAATACATGGATTATTTCAGGAGAAGTTAAAATCGCTTCATTATGTTCAACAAAGGCTTGTTTATACTTTTCTGCGCCTAATAAAGACAATGCCATGGATTCAAATAGTAGCGCATCTTGCCAGGCGGTGCCTCCATGGGCAATGGCGATATAACCCGCAGCCTGTATTTTATCTGCAGTGGTAAAAAAACCCTCCCATGTTGTCGGCACAGGAAGACTGAGCTGGTCAAAAATGGCTTTATTAAGCCACAACCAATTAACGCGGTGAATATTAACCGGCACAGCCATATATTTACCGTCAAAGGTCACCGTCTCGCGGACGATTTTGGGCAGTATTTGTTGCCACAAGCTGGTATCTGTAATCTGCCCAATTTCCTCAAGCATGCCTACTTTTGCCCACTCGCCAATATCAGGACCTTTGATATGGGCAACATCAGGTGGATTCCCGGAAAGCGCCCGCATTTGCAATACTCGGACAGCACTTTCACCGCCTTCACCCACAATGGCAAAATTATTCCACTTTATATTCTGCTCAAGCAACGCGTCTTCAAGGATGGCTTGTGCTTCAGACTCGCCCTTAGCTGTCCACCAGTGAAGCACCTCTACCTCTGCCGCATTAACATTAATAATAGGCAACAGTGCCAGTAGTAAAATTAGATAGTTCATTACTGCATTCCGCTTGTTCATAAATTAGACTTGTAAATTCTTGGTAAGGTGATGATCACCTCCAAACCACCCCGATCCCCATTAATAAGATGTAACTGACCGTTATGTGCATGAATAATATTACGAGAAATGCCGAGTCCAAGACCATAACCTTGCAGGTCATCATGTAAACGGCGATAGGGCGTAAAAATATTCTCAAGTTCTTTAACCGGAATACCCGGACCATTATCTTGAATTAAAAACTGCAAACTTTGATCACTGTCCGTAAGATAAACCTTAACTGAATGACCATACTTTACACCGTTATCTATTAAGTTAGAAAGACAGCGTTTTAACGCGAGGGGCTTACCGCGATAAGGTGCAATTTCCCCTGCTATAATCTCTATTTTATCCGGCTGCGGACTGCTGATTTGCTCTAATAATTTCAGCACATCAACGGATTGGATATTTTCATGAATATCGGTATCTTTGACCGTTTGTAATGCCCCTTTAACCAACATTTCCAAATCGTCCAAATCGTGATTAAAGGCATTTATCTGTTTTTCATTATCCAGTAATTCCACCCGCAACCGTAACCGGGTAATAGGGGTTTTTAAATCATGAGAGATAGAGCGAAATAACACTTCTCTGTCTTGAATATAACGTTGTAATTTTTGCTGCATGCGATTAAAGGCACGTGTCGCAGTCACTATCTCAGAAGCCCCCTCTTCCTTAATGGGTTGCTGGTATAAATCAATACTCATTTCAGAAACCGCCAAGGCTAACTGTTTTAAGGGCTTGGTTTGCCAAAAAAAGAACAAGCAGATGAACACCAGTAAAATACAGGTCGTAAACACCAGCGTGATGATCTGTTGCGTTGATATAATTGAGTTTTCTGAAAGCAGATAAGGGGGAGGTAAAATGGCCGCCAGATAAAGCCACTCATTCTCAGCCATTTCCACCTGCATCACTAAAACCGGAGGTTTAACAGAAGGAATGATTAACGAATAAGCGCCCCAAGAGGGAGGCAAATCTTTTAATAAAATATCATTTTTTAATACATGTAAATCATCAGGATGGGAAAATTCTATGTGTAACTTTTTTTCCGTTGAAATTCTTCGTCTCACCACATCCTTAACGGTTTTTATAATCTCACTTTTTAACCCACTGTCCGCTATCGGATTGATATTGATCAGTTCTGTATTTAATGACACAAAAAAACGGCTGCCGCCTAAATCTCGTAGTTGCTGTAAAGCCAAATAACGGTATTGCAGAGGCAAATCTTGAAAAAACGAAATAGTACTTAAGGCATTTTCAGCTAAATTATTGGCATTAAGGATCAGTGTTTTTTCTTCACTTTCGGCAAACTGATTTACCCAAAAAAAGCTGCTCATCGCTTGTGCCACGATAACCGATAACATCGTCAGCAATAACATCCGGGAAACTAATGATCTGAATAATAAGCGCAAATAAACCATTAGATTAATCCTGCATCGCTAAAAACATTAATTTTTTTCAACCACATCGGCGATAAAGACGTATCCGGCACCGCGTATGGTTTTGATGATTTTTGGTGATTTAGCATCATCCTTTAAACACTGACGCAAGCGGCTCAAATGCACATCAATACCACGCTCGTTAGCAAAAGCATCCCGGCCATGCAAGGCCTGGCAAATTTGATCTCTTGAAATAGCGCTATTGGTATTTTCTAAAAACAGGGTAAGCAATTGAAAATCTGCACCGCTTAATGATATCTCCTCATTATTTTGATCGGTTAAAATATGTTGTTTAGTATCAAGCTTCCAGTTTGAAAACAGTAAATAACGCGCTTTTACAGACGCTTGATTTTCCTCATTGGCAAACTGTGTGCGTCTTAATAAAGCTTTAATACGTGCCAGTAATTCTCTCGGACTGAAGGGTTTAGCAATATAATCATCAGCTCCAATTTCCAGCCCTAAAACACGATCCATTTCATCGGAGTTAGCGGTTAACATGATGATCGGAACATGGGAGGTCTGCCGGATCCGCTGGCAAAGAACAAAACCGTCATCACCGGGTAGCATGATATCCAGTATGATTAAATCGGGATGATGGATTAATAGTTGTTTATCCATCTCAATGCCGTCTTCCGCGGTAATGACATCAAAGTTGTTCTTTGATAAATATTCAGCTAACAATTCACGTATTGCCTGATCATCATCAACCACTAAAACTTGTTTATTATTGGTCACATCTATTGCCTTTAAAAACAAAAATTCATAAAAATATTATTACCAAGATGTTAACGGAATCCTTTTTCAGTTAACAGTAGTGCAGGCCATTAATGGCAAAATAAGACAGACTATCAGCATAACATCTTTAAATGTGAGAAGAATATCTCAAAAAAATGCCTGCAACGCTGCACTTCTCTCCTCCAACAATTTAATTTTTACACTTAATTTTCATTATTAATTTGATAGTAAAATCAGTATCTAACAAAAAAAAGTTGGATACCTTGTTTTTTACACTTGCCAGCAAAAAAAACGATGATAAAATGCGCGCCCTAACACGTAAAACAATTAATTTCTGCAGGTTTTAACACAACATTCACAGCAGCTTAAAACAATAATAGGAGCGTAATTAAATGTACCAATCAATCTTACTTAACCACGCTTCAGCCCTATTGTTTATTGGTTATGCTGACCAGCACACTTCATACCATACTTATTTAAACTCACTAACTGAACCGTGATTTAATCGGTTCATCCCCAGTATCACCCTCATTTTTCTAAAAGTGAGAAAATCTCTTTAGTTCCATTTTATGGAGCGCTTTAAAAATATTTAAGGATCCCGTTATGCAAAACGTCCTGAATTTGACGCCTGAAACACATTTTTCAAACGATCAAGAAATCCCATTAGTGAACGAATTATATAATTTGACACCTGACAATGTTCTTTTAAGCCAAGAACATTATGAATCAGAAGTGCGTTCATATCCGCGTCGTTTGCCGCTTGCGATTGAAAAAAGTCGTGGTGTCATTATTGAAGATACCAAAGGCCAGATTTATTTAGACTGTCTTGCGGGTGCGGGTGCTTTGCCTCTTGGATACAATCATCCAGAGATCAATCAGGTGATGATAGCACAACTCAATCAGGGGGTGCCTTATCAAACATTGGATATTACGACCCCGGCGAAAGACACCTTCATTAAAGCTGTGATGCAGTTTTTACCCCCTAATTTTGCCAAAAATGCACGTATCCAGTTTTGTGGTCCTTCTGGGGCAGATGCCGTGGAAGCCTCTATCAAACTGGCAAAACTTTATACCAAGCGTAATACCATGATTTCCTTCCATGGCGGTTACCACGGCATGACTAATGGCGCGTTAGCATTAACCGGTAACCTCGGGGCTAAAAATCGTCGTAGCGGATTAATGCCCGATGTACATTTTTTCCCTTTTCCATACAGTTTACGTTGTACCTTTGGTATGGGCGGGTTGGAAGGTGTTAAACAAAGCATTCGTTACCTGGAATCGGTCTTAATGGATGATGAAAGTGGCATTACTAAACCCGCTGCAATTATTGTTGAACCTATTCAGGGTGAAGGTGGGGTTAATCCGGCACCGGCTTTGTGGCTACAGGAACTGCGCCGTATTACCACTGAGCAGGGTATTTTGTTGATCTTTGATGAAATTCAGTGCGGTATTGGGCGATCTGGCGACAATTTTGCTTTTGAAGAGTCCGGTATTGAACCTGATATCCTGATCTTATCTAAAGCGGTTGGCGGCGGCATGCCAATGTCCATTATTTTGTACCACAAAAAATTCGATTGCTGGAACGCAGGTGAACATACCGGTACTTTCCGGGGCAACCAGTTAGCGATGGCGAGCGGTGCAAAAACGCTGGAAATTATCCAACGTGATAACCTCACAGAAAATGCAAAACAACGCGGTGAACAGTTACGCGCTTTATTTCGCGACATTCAAACTGAAACAGATTGTATTGCCGAGGTACGCGGACGCGGTTTAATGTGTGGTATTGAAATAGTCAAAGCAGGTGAATTTAATTCACTAGGTCATCCAATCAGCGATCCTAAGCGTACATCCTTGATTCAACGTGCCGCGTTAGAGCGTGGTTTAATCATTGAAAAAGGTGGCCGTAAAGGATCTGTTTTACGCTTTTTACCGCCCCTTATTATTAGCGAAACACAAATCAACTTTGTCGCTGAAACACTTAAAGCCGCCATTGAATGCACCCAGGATTAAGTCATTGAAACAATCTAGTTCACCCTGGTCAAGGCACTTTATCCAAGTCGCCGGGGCCAACAACCAAGCCTTTACATTAGCAAGCCAGCAGGCACTGGATAATATTCACAGTCTGTTTGCGCAGTGCACTAAACCTTATTCAGGTTTGCCGCCAAGTTTGTTAAAAGAAGCAATTTATAAGAGCAATTTAGATCAGGTTGAACCGCTGCAACAAGTGATTCAACAAACTAATGATCTGATCGCTAAAAATTCAATCATGGTGCAGCATCCGCATTGTATTGCGCATCTTCATACCCCGCCGTTAATCTCCTCGGTGGTGGCTGAATTTTATATTGCGGCGCTGAACCAATCAATGGACTCTTGGGATCAGGCTTCTGCTGCGACTTACCTGGAGCAGTTTATTATCGATTGGCTGCTTAAAACCTACGCGCTCGGTGATAAGGCCGATGGCGTTTTCACCAGTGGCGGCACGCAAAGTAATTTGATGGGTTTATTATTGGCCCGAGATTGGTTTGCACAACAACATTCAGGGCATAATATTCAGCAGGACGGTTTGCCTGATTATGGTAATAAATTACGCATTATCTGTTCCGATAAAAGTCATTTTACCATTCAAAAATCCGCATCCTTAATGGGCCTTGGCGAACGCTCTGTTGTCTGCGTTAAAACCAATGTACAGGGGCAGATGGATACTCAGGATTTACAGAGTACCCTTGATGATTTACTGGCGCAGGGATTATTGCCGATGGCAGTGGTTGCCACCGCAGGCACAACGGATCATGGCGCCATTGATGATTTACAAAAAATTGTAGAGATCAGCCGCCATTTTGGCCTATGGTGTCACATAGACGGCGCTTATGGCGGCGCATTAATGCTCAGTCAAAAGCATAAATCCCGTTTGCTGGGGATGGAATCGGCAGATTCCGTGAGTGTGGATTTTCATAAACTCTTTTATCAAACAATTAGTTGTGGCGCTTTATTAATCAAAGATAAAACCAATTTTAAAAGTCTTCTGCACCACGCAGATTACCTCAATCGCGAAGGTGATGAACTGCCGAACCTGGTTGATAAAAGTATCGCTACAACCAAACGTTTTGATGCGCTAAAAATGTTTATGACCTTAAAAGGGGTTGGCGCTAATGCCTTGGGTGAAATGTACGATGGCTTAATTGAACTCACCCGGGCGGTAGCAAAATCCGTGCAGCAAAACAGCCATTTTGAGCTTTGTTGTGAGCCATTATTATCAACGGTTTTATTTCGCTTAAGCACACAATATCAAGGTGAATTAACCCTTAATGAATTTAATCAGTTACAGCAAAAATTACG